>NZ_JANPLK010000037.1 GCF_031426495.1 Gemmatimonas sp.
AACGCCAGCGTTCAACGACTCTGACCCCTTGAACGGACCCCTTGAACGACTTGAACGGCTTGACCCTTCGAAGGAATTCAGCGCCGCAGATTGATGCGCCAATCGTATTCCGTATCCACCCACGTGAAGCGTCCGCTGCGCACCAGCTCCTGTTCTGGACCCGCCGGGAGATACTTCGCCCAGAAGGCGCCGACCCCCTGCAGTGTTCCGCCAAAATCCTCGCGATACCACGTGAAGATCGGAGACCCGTATACGGTGCCGCTCTTCACGACCACGCGATTCTTGGCAGACTGCGCGAGAAACTGGCGCGCCTGATCGTCGAGCTGCGCATCCAGACGCGCCGCCTCGTACGCTTCACTGCGCAGCGGCGGACACCCCATGGCCGCGCACACCAGCGCCACGTGAATGCGTGGATCCTTGAACTGCTTGCGGATGATCTCATGCTCCACGTCGTCGAGTGTGAGCGTGCGTCGGTCGGCTTTCACGATTGGCTCGGCCCACGGGCTCCTGAGCGTGACGCCCAATACCTTGTTGATGTCGCGGATCGAGGTGCGTTCTTTCCGGCTGTTCAGCAACTGGATGGTGTTCGCATTGTACACGTTGATCCAATACGCGAGTTGCTCGTCTCGCGGAAGCGTTGCCACTGATGCCCGACCAAGCTGCGCCAGGTAGGCCGTGAACCGCGCGTCGCGCTGAAAGGCGTTGTAGTCCACCATGCCGTTCGTTACGTAGTCGGCAAGCATGGCGTTCCACGCGCGATGATCGACGACGGACGCCGGTGCACTCGTGACGGCGGCAACCGCCTGCGCGGGTAACACGCGCGGTACGGTGGCGGTGACCAGTGAGAGCAACAATACGCTGATCCATCCGGCGCGCTTCGCCAGCGCCGGCGCATACGACAACGCGAGCAGCAACACGCCGGCGATGGCGACGCGAATGAAGGCCGTCTGACGCGCGCCGTCAGTGCCGGCGAGGAGTGAATCGGCGAAATACGTATACACACTCGTTCCGGGAAGAATGCCGATGGCCGTCGCGGCGACATAGTGCGTGAGGCGCACTCCAGCGAGGCCGGCACCGAAGTTGAGGGCGTTGAACGGGACGACGGGAATCAGTCGCAAGCGCAGCATCGTCAGGAACGCCCCATCACCCAGGATGCGATCAAGTGTGCCGGCGCGAGCGCCAAGCAGCCGCCGTAGCGCATCGCCACCCAAGGCGCGCGCGAGCAGGAAGGCGCCGGTGGCACCGAGTGTCGCCCCAAGCCAGGTCAGAGCGATACCAGCCGCCACGCCGAAGATGGCGCCGCCGGCGAGCGTGAGCGGTAAGGCGGGAAGTCCGATCGTGGTGACCACCACGTAGGCCGCCACGAAGATCGCTGCTGCGAAGGGCACCGCACGCGCATCGCGAATCGTCGTCCCGATCCGCTCCGGACTGATGTAGGAATCGAATCCAAGCGCGCGCGCCAGGTACCACAGTGCAACGAGGATGACACCGAACATCACCAGCCGAATCCATGCCCCGGCTCTCGGGGCAGCTCGTACATCACTCATTGCTCCGCACCGGTCGACGTCAATAGCGACGTGATGATACCCGTCGCAAAAATCAGGGGGATACCATACATCGCCCACGGCCAGGTGTAGCCGCCCGCTTCACCGACCACGAGATAGCAGCCCGTGCCCCACACGACGCCAACCAGCATGCTCGCCCATGCACCAGCGGTGGTGGCCCGCTTCCAATGAAAGCCGGCGAGGAGCGCAAACGACAGTGCTGCTACCGGGATGTTGGCGAGAATAAGCCGGTCGAGAATCTGGTCGACGAGAAAGGTCGCGCCGAGCCAGCTGCTGACGGCGAAGCCGATCAGCAGAAGGCGCTGCGACGACACCGTGGCGAGCTGCGGGCCGCCGAAGTCGGCGGCGATCATGGTGGCCATGGCACTCCATACACCGGCCAGCGTCGTAAGCGCCGCGCCGAACAGCACCGCGTAGGCGAAGCCGCGCAGCCCCACCGGCAACCACACGAGCACCATCGTCGGTACGGCGAGTTGGGCGTCGGCCAACAGCGGTTGCGACGCGCGCAGATGTGCCGCCGCCAGCACGACGGCGCCATACAGCAGGAACACCAGCACGGCGCTGATGCCGACCGCGCGAAATGCCACCGACGTACTGCGTGCCGCGAAGATCTTCTGCCCGTACCACGGCGCGGCGATGTAGGTGAAGCAGGTGATAACCATCAGCGTGGAGACGAACCGCATCGGCAGCGCGGCATTGTTCCACTGCGCTACCGGGTTCAACGACAACTGGCTCGACGGGAACACCGATGAGAGTCCACCAGAGAGGGCGCTCTGCTTCATGCCCAACACCAACAACAAGGGCAACAGGATGATCGTGGCCACAAACGCCACGACATCGGCCCGCACAATCGAAACCAGTCCGCCCGGGAGCACCGCCACCAGCACAACCATGGAAAGCACCGCCGACAAAGCCGGTACCGGCAACCACGCTGGCGCGAGGGGCGTAAAAAGCAGTGTGAGCGACTTGACGTAGGTGGCGGTGAAGCCGGTCATCGCGAGCAACAGCAGCAGCGATGCGGTGCGCCCGACGCCCTTCGAGTAGCGGACGGCGAACAGCTCGGCAACCGACAGGCGGTCGAACCGCTTCCAGGCGCGCGCCACGGTGATGGTATAGAACAGCAACCCCACGAGAAACACCGCGGGCAGGGCGAGCGCCATCGGGCCCGCCCCGTAGCCAGCCGCCGCGAAGGCGAGCAGAGTACTGGTGTTGAACTCGGTCATCACCAGGGTGGCCACCAGCGGGAATAGTGCCAGATCCCGGGAGGCCACCGTGAAGGACGTGGCCGACACAGACCGGCGCCATCCGGCGCCAGCCAGCAGGAGGAGCAAGGCCACAAACGTCGCGATATCGAGCGGACTGACGGCCATTCGTGTTGGTTGGAGAGCAGGAAAGCGGAACGCAGCAGGAGGAATCTGACTTAGTACGCCAGTCGTAACAGGTCAGACCTGAACGCCACCCATGGGAGTTGTGATGAACGGATTATCAGTCGTCGCGCGGACGCGACGGTGGTTGTCGGCCGTGCTGTACTTCACCGTCGTGATGATCGCCCCCCGCACGGCGTGGGGACAGGCGTCCACCGCGACGATCGAGGGGACGGTGCGCAGTCAGCCGGGAGCGCCGCTGGCCGGCGCGGAGGCGACCGGGCAGGGTATTCGCGCCGTCACCGACGCCGAAGGCCGGTTTCGCCTCGTGGTTGTGGGCGGATCACCGATCGTACTGACGGTGGTGGCCCGCGGCTACTCGCCGACGCGTGTCCCGGTAGGACCACTCGTCGCCGGCAGCGTGAAGTCGGTGTCGGTGGTGCTCACGTCGCTCGCGACACTGGATGCCGTGTCGGTCGTGGCCCCCCGTGTGCGGCCGCTCCTGAACACTGGCAATGCCGTCACGGGTGGGTCGATCGAATCGCGCGAACTGACGTCGCTGCCCACCGATGCGCGCGACCCCATCGCGCTGCTGTACAACATTCCCGGTATCGCCCAGGCGACGGGGTTCTTCGGCGACGCACCACGGCTGTCGTTCAATGGTGGCAACTCGCTGTACTCGCAGAACCTGCTCGATGGGCTCGACAACAATGAAGGCTTCCTCGGCGGTCCTCGGGTGGAGGTGCCGCTCGGCGCCATCGCGCGCATCGACGCCTTGGTCAACACCTACTCTACGCCACTCGGTCGCAGTCCTGACGGGATCGTCGACATCACCTCGGCGGCCGGTCGCGCCACGTTGGCCGGCGATCTGTTCCTGTATCAGCGGCCAGGTCGCCCGCTCGACGCCCGCGTCCCGGTCACGTTTGGTGCCGAACCGAATGCGCTGGCCCGCCGGCAAGAGGGCTTTCAGCGCGTGCAGGCTGGTGGATCGTTGCGTGGCGCGATCAACCCGGCGCGCACCTTCTTTGCCACCGCCGCCGAGTATACGCGCGAGCAGGAAGATCGCATCGGGTCCACCGCGCAGGCGCAATTTCTGGGCACGGAAACACGGCAGACGTGGAAGGGATATGGCCGGCTCGATCATGGCTGGTCGCCTACGCAGACCACCACCCTGCGTCTCGCGGCGAGCGCGGTGGATCGCGCTGGTGACGGCAGCGGTGTGCTCACGCCGGAAGCGGATATCACCACGCGCCGCATCGGCTCGTTGTCGGCGCTGATTCACCGTAGTGCGCTGCGCGACGGCCGTGCGTCGAATACGGCGAGTGTGCAGTTCGGTACCTTTCGGTGGTATTTCCCACCGGCACGCAGCGACTTTTCACGACCACAGGTCACCGTGCTCGCGCCCGATCTTTCCACGCAAGCGATTGTCGGCTCCAGCAACTTTGTATTCGATGAGACGGAACGGCAGTGGCAGGTGCGCGACGTCTTCGAGGCCGAGGTCGGCGAAGGTCATACACTGCGCGTGGGTGGTGATGTCATCGCGGGCGCGTTCCGCCTCGCGGCCGCCAGCACGAACCCCAACGGGTCGTATGTCGTGTTCAACGACGGCAACATTTCGCCGCAGGCGGGACGTCCGCTCTCGATCTCCGATATTCCGGCCAATGCGCGCGTGCAGTCGTACACGATCGATGCGCGCCCACAGCAGGTGAACCTGTCGCAGGCACTGTACAGCGCCTTCGTGGAAGACACGTGGCGCCCGACGCCGTCACTCACCGTGGTGGGCGGCCTTCGCTGGGACTACGATGATCTCACGTCGCGCGGCGAAAGCGATCCCGATCTCGACAACGTGCAGCCGCGCGTCTCGTTCAACTGGTCGCGGACGGGGCACGATGTGATTCGCGGTGGCGTGGGTCGCTACGCCGGCAAGCTGCCGTATGCGATCTATTCCGATGCCATACAGCTCGGGGCCTCCGGCAACGCCGTGCTGACGTTCAGTGGGGCGAGTGCGCCCGCGTTCGGTGCCGGCCCGCTGCCAGCGAACATTCCCAACGCGAATGTGCAGTCGGTGCCGCGCGAAATCTTCCGCACCTTTGCCCTCGGTCTCGAACAGCCGATGAGTTGGCAGACCACGCTGGGCTACCAGCGCCAGTTCGGCCGCGCGTGGGCCCTGAGTGCGGATCTGGTGTGGAGCGAGACGCAGAACCTGCCATGGATGGCCGATCTCAATCCGCTGGCGCGTCGACTCACCGTTGCCGACTCCGTACCGCGCACCTGCACGAGCGCGTTCTCGTGTCCCGGTGACGCGTCGCGGCCAAACAACCCGGCGACGTCCGGCTACCGGCGCGTGTCTACCGCGCAAAGTGGTGGATCGGCGCGCTACGTGGCGATGTACGTCGCGGCCCGTCGCGCTTTGACCGAGCACTGGCAACTCGATGCCAACTGGGTCTGGTCACGCGCGCAGAACAACACCGAGGACATCAACTTCTCTGCCACACAGGGCAACTGTTTCGACACGGATCGCATCGATGCCGTGACCGGTGCCGCGTGCACCAGTGATGAATGGGCCGATGCCAACAATGACCGTCGACATCGCGTGACGGTACGTTCCGTGTACGAGTCACCGCGCGGGTTCACAGTGAGCATGATCGGCGACGCGCAAACCGGTGTGCCGCTCAACCGCTTGGCCGGCGCGGTGAGCAGTGGCGGACTCGCACGGTACGACCTGTTGGGCTCGGGGCCGATTCGCGGAAACGGCTTCATTGGCAATGCCGACCGCTTCTTCGGCGTGGCGCGCAATGCCGAACGGTTGCCGGGCTTCGTGACCATCGGTGCCAGCGCCGCCTATCGCCCGCGCCTCAAGGCGTTGCGCGGCGTCGAGCTGCGGGCCGACGTGTTCAACCTGCTCAATACGTTGGCATGGGGCGGGTATGCGAATGGCATCGGTGGCGGCGGAAGTCGCACGCAGTTCGGCCGACCGGGCGACCCGGTGTACCTGTTCTCCGCCGCGCCGCCGCGTCAGTTCCAGTTTTCGGCCCGCTACCTCTTCGGCGATCGTGGCGCGCTCTGACCGACCCGCCGCGTGGCGCGTTAGCTTCGTGGCATGATCGACGAACCGTTTCGGCAATGGCTGGCGCGTCGCTGGAGTGCGCCGGCGGTGGCGCTGCATCGGGCAGGCATCACGGCCAACCAAGTCAGCGTGGTGGCGGCGGTCCTTGGTCTTACCGCCGCAGCGCTGGTGGCCGTGCAGTTGCCGGTGTTCGGCATCGTGCTCTGGCTCGTGAGCCGATTGCTGGACGGCTACGACGGCATGCTCGCGCGACTTGCGGCGAGCGCGTCGCTGTACGGGGGCTATCTCGATATTACGCTCGATATGCTTGCGTATTCCGCGATGGCGATCGCCTTCGCCATCGCGATGCCAGCCGACGTCGTGCTGTGGATGGTGGTGCTATTGGGCTACGTGCTGGCCATTACCACCACGCTCGCGCTGTCATCGCTCGCCGAGCGCGCCAACCGGACGCTCGAGGGAAACCGATCAATCCAATTCACGCGTGCGCTGGCCGAGGGCGGCGAAACCACCGCGGTGTACGTGGTGATTGCACTCGCCCCGTCGGTCAGTCGATACGTGTTGGTAGTCTGGATCGCGTTGCTTTCCATCACGGCCATTCAGCGCACGGCGCTCGCCCGACGGCTGTTGTCGTAGGGCGTCGGCTTCACGCAGCGCGCTCGGGCTACACCCTCAGGCTGCGCCCTCAGGGTGCGCCGTCAGCCTGCTCGCGGAAGTCATTGGCTTCATGGCCGGCCGTGCGGCCGGTGTTCGAGGAACCGGGGCGCGTGAACGGCGTGCCGGTGGCATCCTGCGAGGGCTGGTGCGCGGCATTGGCGCGGGACTGCGGCTGACGGTCGAATCGCATGAACATCGGGTGCTCCTGAAACGACGAAGGCCCCTCCGTGGGAAGGGCCTTGGCAGTGCTGACCAGGTCGCCCATCCCGTGAGAACTCGGGAGGGGCGGCGGTTGCGTCACATGGCGGCGACGACGAGGCCTCTCTCCCGGGTGCGTACAACTAGCACCGACGTAACGAGAATCGTTACGTCGGCGGGAATAAGGCTGATAAGTCGCGAAACTGCCGTGTGGGGCGCGGTCATGTTTGTCAGTATCGGCTCGGCGTGCGAAAACCGCAAGCTATTTCTTCTTGGTCGTCACCTTGATGACACCATTGACTCCGGCGTCGCCATAGAGCGACTTCGCGGCCTCGCCCTTCATGACCTCGACAGTCTCGATCGATTCGGGTGACAGCGAATTGAGCACCGAGGATTCCACCGTTTTGCCGTCTACGATGAGGAGACCGGCGAACGGCTTTTTGGGCGTTGCCGCCATCTCAACCACCCTCGCCGGTGCGCCGTTGACGACGGCCGACGGCAACGCGCCCTTCGTGCTGATGCGGATCTCTTGGGCCGTGCCTCCGCGGACGTTCACGGTCGCGATCTTCTCGGCTGAAAGCGCATTGGCTTCGGCGCGGCTGACCTGCTTGCCGTCCACGACATAGACCACGCTCAAGGTGTCGAGCTTCGTCAATTGCGAGATGCGGCGCTCAACAAGCTTTACGTCCATGTTTTGCATCTCGGCGGCTGTGGGCAGCTGTGATTCACAGGCGGCAAGAAGTGCGACGGTGGCGAGCAGGCCGCTGACGAGGCGACGGGAGCGAATGAACTGCGACGGTCGTGAGGTCATGGTGATCAGTCTCCGTTCGAGATGTGATGCGTGGTAGGAAAAGGCGGGGCTGGTGAGCGCCAGCGGGGAGCGGGCGATGCCGCCGTGCATGAACTGTGGGATGTGCGAAGAGAGTTCGATCAGGAGCTGGCCGTACTGCCGCGGTGAGGCGCCGGTGCCGAGTACGCGACGATCACAATCGAGTTCGATGGCGAGGCGAAGCCGGGCGAGGGCGAACCACGCGACTGGATTCCACGGCATGAGGGCGATGGCACCGCAGGCCGCGAGCAGCAGCGCCGGATCACCGGCGGCGATATGCGACTGCTCATGCGCCACCACCAGCCGCTGCTCGTGTGGCGTGCGTGCGAGCAGCCACGCGGGAACCGCGATACGAGGCGACCGCACACCGATCACGGCGGGACCGAGCGCTTCAGTCACGCTCACGACCACGCCGTCGATGTGGTGCAACGTGGCGCGCTGCAGTTCCGCACGATGACGACGGTAGCTCACACCGAACGCGACGAGCACGAGCGCCGAAGAGAGCGGCCACGCGTACGTGACGGCCTGTTGTGCGGCGGCGGGTGCACGATCGACGGCGCCGCCGATGCTGGTGGTGGCCCACGACACGGGAGCGGAAACCACCTGACTGACGCGACGGGTCATCGCGGCGACGACGGCGCGCGCATCAATGCCATTGGACGCACTGGCCCGGGGCGTCGGCGTTCCGACGGCGGCGAGCGTGCGCGTCTCAGGTGTCGCGCGCGGCATCGTTCGCAACGGGGCCACGAGCACGAGCAACGATGAGGCGAACAAGGCGCCGCCCCAGATCATGCGCACCGGCAACGCGCGACCGGCGAGCCGCTGCAACACCAGCGCCGCCGCGGCGAGGAGCGTGCTGACCACAATCGCCTGCGTCATCCAGCCGATGATCAGCGATGGCGTCATGCGTCGTCTCCGAGGCGCTCATCGAGCAGCGCCCGCATGCGCTCGAGCTCTTCGCGGCCGAGCTGCTTGTCCGACACGAGCTGGGTAAACATGCGCTCGGCCGACCCCTGGAAGATGGCGTCCTTGATGCGGGTCAGGGCACTCCGACCGGCCCGTTCAGCGGCGACCGCCGGGAAGTAGCGGTAGGCGCGCCCCTCGGGCTCGTGGCGCACGTAGCCTTTGTCCTCGAGAGTCTGGAGGGCCGAGAGGACGGAGGTATACGCGAGGTCCTCCTCCATGGCGTCGCGGACATCAGCCACGGTCGCGGAGCCGAGTCGCCAAAGGACACTCATGACGGCAAGCTCGCGAGGGGGGAAATGGACGTCAGTCATTGCGGAGGGGGGCTGCGGGGAAATCAGTACTGGTTAGGCAGTAGTATGAGGAGGGGAGGGGGGATTGTCAACTGGTTTCTCCGTAGGTGGGGCATTGGGGCGGGGGCCGTGGGCTTTGGGATATGGGCTGTGGGCTGTGGGCTGTGGGCTATCGGCTTTGGGCTTTGGGCTATGGGCTATGGGCTGTGGGCTATGGCTATGGGCTATGGGCGGTGAGAAGAGAACGCGCGCGTCGTTCTGGTCACGCGCATTTCTCGGGATGTGCTACACTCGGCGGCATGCAAGACTTCAGAAACCTTCGAGTGTGGCACGAGGCAATCGCCTTCGCCGTCGCGATTGACCGCGCTATCGCCAAAGCGGCGAGAGGGCGCGCGAACCTTAAGCATCAACTCCAGTCGTCGGCGGAGTCGATCCATGCGAACATCGCCGAAGGGTCGGGGCAGAGAACCGATCCGCAGTTCGCGCGGTATCTCTCCGTTGCATTAGGCTCGACGACCGAAGCGACAAGTCATCTGATGCTCGCCCGCGAAATACACGTGATCGCGAGTAGCACGGCCGACGAGCTACTCGCGCAAACCGGACGCATCCGCGGCATGCTGATCAATCTCATCAAACGCTTGGACACCTGAAATCTGACTTTTGCAGAAGCCCACAGCCCACAGCCCACAGCCCACCGCCCACCGCCCACCGCCCACCGCCCAAAGCCCAAAGCCCACCGCCCAAAGCTCAAAGCTCAAAGCCCAAAGCCCAAAGCCCAAAGCCCAAAGCCCATAGCCCATAGCCCCCCATCACACCGTACAAACCTCCACTGCCTCCCGTAACGACTTCATCCCCTCCCGCTTCGGCAAGAACTCATGCGCGAGTACCCCTTCGTATCCCGTGCCCGCAATGAACTCCGCGATCCCGCGATAGTTCAGCTCTTGTCCACCATCAATCTCATTTCTGCCCGGCACCCCTGCCGTGTGGAAATGCGCAATCCAGGGCAGGTTCGCCTTGATCGTGGCGATCACGTCGCCTTCCATCACCTGCATGTGGTAGATGTCGTACAGCAGGCGGAAGCTCAGTGAGTTCACCCCTTTTGCCACTTCGACGGCCCATGCCGTGTGATCGGCATGATAGTCCTTGTGATCGACCTTGCTGTTCAGCATCTCCATGCACAGCACGACCCCATGTTGCTCGGCGGTCGGCATGAGGCGCTTGAGACCCGTGATGCAGTTCGCGATGCCTTCGCCGTCGGACAGGCCGCCGCGGTTACCGCTGAACACCACGATCTTCCGGACCCCTGCCGCCGCGGCCTTCGGGATCATCGCCTCCCCGTCCGCCACCAGCTTGTCGTGCTGATTCAGCCGGTTGAAGCCCACCGGAATCGCGCCGAAGCTGTTGCCCATCGTACACTGCAAGCCGTACTGCTTCGGCACCGCCCACTCGGTATCGCCGAGGAGATCGACGCCCATCAGGCCCATGTTCTTCGCTGACGCGCACAGATCATTGATGGGCGTGCGCGCGAAGCACCAGCGCGCCACGGATTGATTGAGACGACCGGCCCGCACAGCAACGGCGTCCATCCGCCCCGCAGTCGAGACAGGTGATGCGGCACCGAGCGGCGAGGTGGAGACGGTCACGGCGGCGGCGCCGAGGGCCAGCAGGGCGTCGCGGCGCGAGAGATCGGACGGCGTCGGCATTACAGGCTTCTCCGCTTCAGTTCACCGACGGCATGCGCGACGGCGCGCGCCGTGAGCGCCATGTACGTGATCGACGGATTCTGACAGGCGCTGCTCGACATCGCGGCGCCATCGGTGATGAAGAGGTTGGGCACGTCCCACGCCTGATTCCAGCCATTCAGCACGCCCTCCTTGGCGGTCGTGGACATCCGCGCGCCGCCCATCTCATGAATGCAATGGCCGGGTGGATGCATCGTGCGATTCGGGCGCACGTTGATCGCGCCGGCGGCCTCGAGAATCTCGACCGCGCTCGCCGAGACGTCCTTGTTCATGGCGATCTCATTCTCGCGCCAGCGCACGTCGATGCGGGCGGCGGGAATGCCCCACTTGTCCTTCGTGGTCCCGTCGAGCGTGATGCGATTATCGGCGTGCGGCAGGGTTTCGCCCCAACCGCCGATGTTGATGCCCCACGGTCCGAGGTCGTCGATCAGCGACTGCTTGAACGCCGCGCCGTAGCCGGCCATGCCGCTGCCGCGTCCCCATCCGGAACGACTCGAGCCGCCCTGCATGCCGTAGCCGCGCAGGAAGTCCGCACTCTTCGTGTTCACGTTGCGGAAGCGCGCGACGTAGATGCCGTTCGGGCGACGGCCGATCGTGCGCTTGTCGAGATAGCCGGGCATCGTGCCCGCGGCGCCGGAGCCGTAGTGATGATCCATCACGTAGCGTCCGAGCGTGCCGCTGGAGTTGGCCAGACCATCAGGCCAGCGCGTGCTGGTGGAGTTCAGCAACAGTCGCACCGATTCGATGGTGGACGCACAGAGGAACACCACCTTCGCCTCGTACACGGTTTCCTGATTGGTACGCGCATCGATCACGCGCACGCCGCGTGCGCGACCACGCTTGGCGTCGTACAGGACTTCGGCCACGACGCTGTGCGGGCGCAGCGTGAGACGCCCCGTCTTCTGGGCGGCGGGCAACGTGCTACCGATGCTGTTGAAGTACGAGTGCGTCACGCAGCCGCGCTCGCACGGTCCGCAGTAGTGACACGCCGCGCGGCCGTTGTGATTCTGCGTGAGAATCGCCGCGCGACCGATGGTCATGACGCGCTCGCCGTTGAACGCTTTCAAAATGCGTTCACGCGCAACCTGTTCGACGACGGTCATCTGCATCGGCGGCAGGAACTCGCCGTCGGGCAGATGGGCCAATCCTTCCTTGGCGCCCGTCACGCCAATGAAGCGCTCTACGTGCGAGTACCAGGGCGCGATGTCCTTGTAGCGAATGGGCCAGTCGGTACCGTGTCCGTCCTTTGCATTCGCCTCGAAGTCGAGGTCACTCCAGCGATACACCTGACGGCCCCACATGATCGAACGACCACCCACCTGACGTCCGCGGAACCACTTGAACGGCGCATCGTCTGGCGCAACGTACGGATTGTCGTGGTCGTTCACGAAGAACTTGCGGCCCGTCTCGTCGCAGGCGTAGCACTGCCGCTGCACCGGCTGCTCCTTCTCCAGCGCCGTGCGATCGCCCCATCCGCGATACTTCATCGCATACGGCTGGATATGCTCCACGAAGTCCTTGCCGCCGAAGTCCACCGGGCCGCCCGCTTCCAGCACGAGGGTGGCGAGTCCGCGTTCGGTCAGTTCTTTGGCCGCCCATCCGCCGCTGATCCCCGAGCCCACCACGATGGCGTCGAAGACGCGACGCTGCGGTTGGGCATCCATGGTCAGGTCTTCACTCATCACGGCCTCCGTTGCGGGCGGGCATATCCGCGGCACCGTCGAAGCGACCCGGCATGATTTCGGTTTTCAGTACGTCGCGCTGCACGCGCTCGCTCGTGAAATAGCCGTGAATCACCAGCCCCTTCACGCGCGAGTAGCCGCGCGCTGCGGGGGCGTTGCGGTCGTATGGCGTGTCGAGGGCATTCATCACCAGGGTGAGCGTGTCGCCCGTGATCGCGGCAAATGGCTGGCCGGCAATCGCCCGTGCCTGCGCATCGATCGCGTCGAGTCCCGTCGTCAACGCGCGGCGGTCGGCGTCGGTGTAGTAGTCCGCTGCAATGACGACGATCCATGCCATCACACCCACATCGGTCGCACTCGGCGTCTCGGTGCGGGGAATGATCGCGTCGGCGAGCGCGGAAAGGGTGGCTCGCTGCGCGGTGCTGAACAGCGCCGGCTGAGCGGCGGACGGCATGGCCGCCGGTGCCGCGTCGGCGAGGGCTTTGGCCCAGGCCGCGAGGGCCTCGCGGGGCAGCAGCGTGAGGGCGGCCGCAGTCGCGGCGGCTTTCAGGAGTTCACGGCGTTGCATGCGTGATCACAATGACAGTCAGGGAGGCGATCAACCTCCCCGACTGCAGTCCGGCGGCCGCGGGAGGTGCTACTGCACTTGGATGTACAGCGGCGCAGGCCACAGGCGCAAGATGGCTTCGCGCGTCGTCGGCGGTTTGTCGTTCTTCGCCTTCGTAAACTGTTTCCAGCCGGTGAACTGAACCGGCTCACGCTTGATGTCGCGATAGTAGGTGTCGCGCTTCAGCCACGGAGCACCAAAGCCGTCCATGTGCATCACGACCTGCACCTTCGGGTCGAGCTTGACGTTCCGCGCGTTGGTCACGCCCTTCGGCGTGAAGCGATGCACCACCAGAATCTTGGGCGGCAACTTGTGCTTGTCCACCAGGTTCGCGAGAAATCGAATGGCGTAGTTGATGTCGGCCGCGTCGTAAGTGCCGATGCGACGACCCGGCACCGCGCCACTCGCCTTCATCGAAAACTCGGGATCGATGCCGAGGTGCACGTCGGGGCGCATCAAGAACTTCTCGATCCACGGCAGTTCCTGCTGCAGCGTGCTCTGGCCGACCTGCAGATCGACGAACAGCAGCGCGTTCTTCGACTTCGCCCAGCCGTACACCTTCTCGATCAGTGCGCTGTCCATACGCGTGCGATACTTGCCGCTGGGGCCCGGGTCGGGATTGGCGACCATGGCGATGAGGTGCAACGCGGGTTGCACCGGATGCGCCGGATCGAGCCGTGTCCATTCCGCTGCATCCGCCACGAGCTTGGCCAACATCTCGTTGGTTTCGAACTCCCCGAGAATGCCCATGCGCTTCGATAGCGGGTTGCCGTAGTACGCCAGCACGCGCTTGGCCGGCATGATCGATCCCGGCAGCGGGGCCGCTGTTTTTACGGGCCACAGTGAGTCGGCGTCACTGCCGTTGCCCTTGAAGGCAAGGTGACGATCGCCCGACTGCGGACCGAGCGCCCCCTGTGCTTTGGGTTTCGGCTTGGGCGTCGGCTTGGGCGTCGGCGTCGCGGCAGGCTTCGCCACCGTCTGCGCCATCGCCAGGACTGGCGTCAGCGAGCTACCAATGGCGATGGCGGCGACCAGTACGCGCGAGAACGATTGACGGGAGAACATGAATATTGAGCGAGTCGGCACGGAGGCGTGATGATTGGGCACAGGTGGCGTCAAGAGCGGCCACGAGCGCAGTGTAACGGCGATTTCGCAACGAACCAAGGGTACACTCGTCGCGTGCGACACTCAGCGCGACGCGCTGATCTTCTTCTTGACCTTGATGGGACGGTCGACCGCCAGCGCCAGCGTACCGGCGGCTTCGGCCCGCACCACGAGCCAGCGCGGATGGACCAGCACGTCCAGCAGCCTGCCCGTACGCACGGTGCCGGACAACTCGACGCCGCTGGTTAGATCACGATTCAACGCACCCTCCACCTTGGTTCGCGTCTCCTCGAGAATGGTGTCGAGCGGGAAGCGGGCCTGTTTGCGCAGCTGCGCCACCATGTCACCCTTGCGGAGCCACGCGAGGCCCTGCACGAGCGCGTTGCTGGTGGAGACGTCGAAGTCCAGATCGGGAACGATCAGCGCGCGTGTGGCCTGATCGAGTTGCGGCGTGCCAACCAGGTACGCCGTACCGTCAATGTCCCCGCTCACGCGCACCGCGAGCACGACCCGGCCGTCGTCGAGCGGGGAGACCGCAATCGAGTCGAGGCGGACCGAGCGGCCGAAGCGGCGGAACTTCCGGCCGATCAGCTCGCGCGACAACGTCGACGACGCCACGTCGTATGGGAGAAGGCCCTCGATGCGTATGCGGGCGCTGTCGCCGACCTCCTTGAGCGCGGGCGACAACGGCGGCAACGGCGACGTGGGCTCGATCGGCTGAGGACCGGCCACCAGACGCGGATGCGCATAGAGACGGATCGTGGCCACCAGCGCGCTATCCTGCAGCGAGAATTCGCCGAGTCGGAGTTGCTCCGGCGACAATTCGAGCCAGAGGCTGTCGCGCACACGAATGGGCCGTTGCAGCATACCGTACCATTTCTCGACGCGCTTGCGCACGTCGAACGCGGCGATCTTGCGATCGAGGGCGGGCAGCTTCGACGCCAATAGCGGTCGAACGGCGCGAATGACTTGATCAGTGACATCGATCTTGAGGAACGTCACCAGGCATGCGTCGCGCACATCGCTCGACGACGCACGCAGCGACGCGACACGTGAGCGCGACTCGAGGATCCACTCCGGATTGAGTCCGATGTCGGTGGATAGCACGACGTTGAGTCGTGGAGGAGAGCCGTCGGTGCCACACGATGCGCTGAGCGTGGGCCCGATCACGGGTTTGTACCACCCACGGCCAGTGTACGAGACCGTGGTGGTCAACGTGAGCTTCTGGCCGTCGAACTTCACGGCGAACGGCGTGCGCGTGGCCGCGAAGGCCACCTGCTGTCGCTTATTGCCCGGAATTTGCACGCGCTTGTCCAGATCGCCGAAGCGCGTCGGCACCGCTTGCTCGAGCGCCGTGAGTGCGGGCTCGAGTGCGTAGCTGATCGGCGCATCGACAATCGACACCGGCATCGATGGCAATTCCGGAATGTTGCGCATTCCCGGTCGAGAGGTGGGGGCGGATGGCGTGAGTGATTCGCTGCGGCACGCGCTGAGGGCGCACGTCGAGAGCAGGGCCACTCCCCACAGGAGATCAGTTTGCTTCATGTACGAAAGGTACAGGCATGTTTCCTCTTGCACGGCAGAGGCCGCACGATAGTTTGGCGCGCATGCATATCGATCTGACACAGCGTATCGCGGTAGTGACCGGCGGCGCAAACGGCATTGGACGCGCCACGGCGCGCCGTCTCGCACAAAGTGGCGCGCACGTCGCCATCTGGGATCGCGTCGCCGCCGTGGGTGAGGCGGCTGCAGCTGAGCTTGCCGATGAGGGACTGAATATCGTGTTCGTCGAGGCGGACGTGACGCGGCGTGTCAGCGTCGATGCGGCGGTCGCGGCGACGGTGGCACACTTCGGCGGGATTGACATCTTGATCAACAACGCCGGCGTCACGCGCGACGCCCAGTTGGTAAAGATCAAGGACGGTGCCGTGACCGGAGGCATGACGGACGACGAGTTCGATGCCGTCATCGCCGTGAATCTCAAGGGCGTATACACGTGCACGCAGGCCGTGGTCCCCGAACTGCTGAAACGTGGCGGGGGCCGCATTGTGAACGCGTCGTCCGTGGTGGCGCTCAATGGCAACTTCGGGCAGACGAACTACGTCGCGACGAAGGCGGGCGTGATCGGGATGACGCAGGTCTGGGCCCGCGAGCTCGGGAAACGGAACATCACCGTCAACGCGATCGCGCCGGGGTTCATCGCCACCGAGATGACGGCTAGAATGCCGTCGTCGTCGCTCGAGGCCATGCAGGCCCACACGCCAGCGGGTCGCCTCGGCTCACCCGAGGACGTTGCCAACGCCTACTGTTTCCTGGCGTCCGATTTCGCCGCGTTCATCAATGGTGCGGTGCTGACCGTGGATGGCGGACTGGTGATCGGCACCTGACGGTGGATCACGCCCGTCGGGATCAAGCCCGTCGGTTTAGGCCTTACGACGTTTTCTCGCCGGTGCGGGCGGTTCGGTCTTCGGCGCGGCGTACTGCATGCGTACCAGAATCGTGGCCGCGCGCCGGGTAGCGATCGATCCCTTCGGCGACCAGCGCCGCGGGGCCGGGAGGATTGCCGCCAAGCGTGCAGCCTCATCCCGCGTCAGCGAGGCTGCACTTTTGTTGAAATGCAGCCTCGCGGCTGCTTCGGCGCCGAAGGCATTGGGGCCCCATTCGGCGAGATTGAGATACAAATCGAGAATGCGCTCTTTCGACAACAGCAGTTCGAGCAGCAGCGCGACGTAGGCCTCGATGCCTTTGCGCACGAACGAACGTCCGTTCCACAGAAAGAGGTTTTTGGCCACCTGCTGGGTGAGCGTGGAGGCGCCGCGTAGCTTTCCGCCACGGCGTCGACGCTCGAGCGCGTTGTTGAGCTCCACCGTATCGATGCCGAAGTGGAGATAGAAGCGATCATCTTCGGACGCCAGCACCGCCCTCCGGAGATACGGCGAAAGACCGGCGCGCGACACGGTGGTGTGCGCCGGCCAGATCGGCCGCTCACCGCTGGCCGTGCGCGCGACCACGCGCTGCAGCATGACCGACGTCGCCGGTGGTTGCACGACGGCGAACAGCAGAATGAACGGAATCGGGAGCGCCATCAGAACGAGCGCGATCAACGCCAGGCGCCTTACGATGGCACGCCAGCCGGTGACGCGCTTCGCGGCCCTGGGGCGCTTCACCTTCTTGGCGGGGCTCACGGACGACAGCTCACATTCCGGCTCACTGATGACGGCTCATGGCTCGCGTAGATGCGGCGGCGTATCGGGCGGCTGACGACGCCAGCGCCGATGCTGCCAGAAGTATTGCTCGGGGTACTCGCGGACGAGGCGCTCGAGGATCTGCGTATAGCGCAGCACGATCGCATCGATATCGACCTCGCGATCACCCGTGCGTTCGACCTCCACCGGCTCGATGAGGATCGCGTAGCGCCCGCTGGGCTGACGAACGACACCCACGAATACCGTGGGGACATCGAAGCGCAACGAGAACACAGCGGGGCCGCGCGGGGTCTTGGCCGGGCGCCCGAAAAACGGCACGAAGGTGCTCGCCAGCCCCAGGGCATCATGATCGCTCACGAAAGCGATCGCGCGGTTCTCCCGCAGCGATCGCGGCGTGCGGCGCACGGCGTCCTTGTCGTGAATCACTTCCATGCCGATCTCGCGCCGCGTGCGGGTGAGATAGGCATCGAAGATCGGGTTGGCCATGCCGCGGGCCACGACGTCGATGGGAATGCCTCGAGCCGCGAAGTACGCGCCGCCGAACTCCCAGTTCCCCAGATGGCCGGTGACGATGAGCAGCCCTTTCCCTTTCGCCATGGCTGCTTCCACCAGCTCCCATCCCTCGACCCGTTCTACGCGGTCGAGGACGTGTTGCGACGAGGTCCCCGGCAGCACCGCCGTTTCGATGGACGTTCGGCCAAGGCTGTCATAGGAGCGACGGGAGACCTCCAGCACGCGTTCCCGCGAAAACTCCGGAAAAGCGGCGGCGATCTGGCGCTCCACGACGCCGGCCCTGATGCCGATCGGGCTGTAGACGAAGCGTCCGATCAGGCCTCCCACCCAACTCGCGCCGCGCCAGCCGAGGAGCCGGAGCCCGAATACGGCAACTCGCGTCCCGACGTACTCCAGCCGGTGCGACAGCGTAGCCGCTTTCGCGGCCGGCTTGGCGGCCGGCGTCGGCGTTGGAGCAGAGGCGGATGGGGTATGCATGCGTCACACAATCTAACGGAACGACAGTCGAACGCCGCGTCGATCCGAAGATCGACGCGGCGTTCGCGGTACCGGAGAACCAAGGACGCGCCTTAGTTGGTCAGCATCACCAGCACGCGGCGGTTCGTCGCACGGCCGTTGTCGGTCGTGTTCGGAGCAACCGGGTCCTTCTCGCCCTGCGTACGCGCCACCACGCGCGATTCCGCCACGCCCTTCGAGACGAGGTAAGCCTTCGCCTGATCGGCACGGGCCTGGCCCAGCGTTTCGTTGTAGCGCTCCGAGCCGATCGCGTCGGTGTTACCCGTGACGGTGATCGTGCGCGAAGAGTTCGTCGGTTCGACCAACGACGCCGCAATGATGTCGAGGATCGTCTTCGCTTCGTTCGAGATATCGCTCTTGTTGAACGCGAAGTTGATCGCGCCGATCACGATCGGACGGGCCGCCGGCCCGGCGATGCGAACAGTGTCGATGCGATTCACGTACACCGTGTCGCGCTGTGATACGCGAACGGTGTCATACTGCACACGCGGCTTCGGATCGCGCGTGAAGAACGACAGGCTCAGACCAGCCTGAGCGCCGAGGTTGAACGCGGCAGCGCGAGCCACCGGCTTGGCGTCGTCGTCGGCCGGCAGCACGTACGTGCCGGTACCTTCAAAGCGAGCCGAGAGGCGATCGTTGATGATGTACCGCAGGCCAAGCAGACCCTGCGGGCCACCGCCACGCGGTGCCACGATACGCACACGTCCGTACGAGTCGTACGCATAGCCAGCACCCGCCAACAGCTTGACGCGATCGGAGAGCGGGTGGTTGTACGTCAGACGGTAGGCCCACAACGCGTGGGACACCTTGTTGAGCGTGTCGCGAGACACGTCGCCGCTGCGCGGCAGGTTCACGTCCACGTCTGCGTAGCTGAGCTCCATTTCAAGGAGCCAGTTCTTGAACGCGTAGATACCGGCGCGGCCGCCTAGGCCTAGGCCCGTGTCGAGCTTCAGCGTGTCGGCGAACTTCGTAACACGGCCGAACGCGCCGAGTTCGATGGCGCCCTGACGCTGCGCGAAAGCGGACGCCGGAAGTGCCACGCTAAGAGTGGCACCGATGATGAACTTGTGTAGGGTACGCATATCCCTCCCGAATAGGTGAGCCTTGATGAGCGCGGTCACTAACTTCCACCAACGAATTGGGACGAAAGGAGTTAGAACTGTAGTTGCGCTCACCGTTCAGTAACTTACGCCGCGACAGACTCCCGGCAACAGTGACTACATCACACAAATGATGCCACGAGCGTCACAGGGACGACTTCGTTGGGATAGACGACCAAGTATGGTCATCCATCACAGTTTCCCTCTACTTTGTTCTGTATAGATGAGCCCGGAACACCCGTCCCGTCCCCCCGTCCCTCAGTCCCAGCGCCTCGCGCAGCTCGGACTGGTGATCAATGCGGGGTTGGCGGTGATCAAGTTGGTGGCCGGGCTGGTTGGGAACTCCTACGCGCTAGTCGCTGACGCGGTAGAGAGTTCGACCGACATGGTCGGCTCACTCGTGGTCTGGAGTGGGCTCCGGATCGCCAGTCGGGATCCTGACGAGCTGTATCCGTTCGGCTACGGGCGTGCCGAGGCACTCGCAGCGGCCACCGTGTCGGCCATTATGCTCGGCGCCGCGGCGGGCATCGCCATCGAGGCGATTGCGGAGATTCGCACGCCGCACCACGCGCCCGCCTGGTGGACGTTGCTCGTGCTGGCGATGGTGATCGTGGTCAAGGAGTTGCTCGCCAAACGGGTGATGGCGGTCAGCGCCGTGTCGGGCAGTGTCGTCGTGGCGGCCGACGCGTGGCATCATCGCGCTGACGCGATCACGTCGGGTGCGGCCTTCATCGGCATCTCCATGGCGCTGATCGGTGGACCCGGGTGGGAGCCGGCGGATGATTGGGCGGCGCTGGTGGCGGCCGGTGTCATCGTGATCAACGGCAGCCTGCTGCTGCGCACGGCGCTGCGCGACTTGATGGATCGGGCGCCGGAGCCGGCGGTGCTGGCCACCGTGTCCGATGCCGCGCAGAGCACGCCCGGCGTGCTTGCCATCGAGAAGCTCAAAATCCGGAAATCCGGCACCGCATTCTACGTGGACATTCACGTGCAGGCCGACCCTGCGCTTTCGCTCCACGACGCGCACATTCTCTCTGGTATGGTGAAAACCGCGATCCGGCAGCGGGTACCGGCGGCCATGGGAGTGCTCATTCACATGGAGCCGTTCGAGCCGACGGAGGAAGCATGACCAGGCCGCCTGACTTTCACGTACTCGATCGATCGGAATGCGAGGCGCTGCTCACGTCGCAGCACGTCGGCCGTCTCGCCTTCAGTTTTCGCGATCGGGTCGACATCGAGCCGATGCATTACGTGTTCTCGCATGGACACATCTACGGTCGGACGCAGTACGGCACGAAGGTGAACGTGCTTGCGCATCATCCGTGGATCGCCTTCGAAGTGGATGAGATCAAAGCGCTGTTCCAGTGGCGCAGCGTGGTCGTGCACGGACGTATCGAATTCCCCGATCCTGAAGGGTCACCGCAGGACGTCGAACGGTTTGCTCAGGCGGTGGAGCGGTTCCGCACACTCATACCGACCGCCTTTGACGCCGACGATCCCACGCCGGCCCGAGAGCTGGCCTTCGTGATTGCCGTGCAGGAAATGACGGGTCGTGCAGCCACGATCGGCGGGACTGAGTGATGGTCAATGCGCTGACGTCGCTGCAGCTGTTGCCGGTCGATCTCGACGAGAAGATCAAGCTCGGGAGCAAGGCGGCGCGTCTCGAGACGCCGGTCGACAAAGCGGCGCTCGAGGCGGCCACGCAGTCGCTGCTCGCGCGGCTCTCCGACCTGCAGGAGGCGTTCCATGCCGACGGTCGGCACGCGTTGTTGTTGGTCCTCCAGGGCCGCGATGCCTCGGGGAAGGACGGTGTGATCAAGACGGTATACGGCGCCTTCAATCCCACCGGAGTGCACGTGGCGGCCTTCGGTCCGCCGACCCCACTCGAATTGCGTCACGACTTCCTCTGGCGCGCGCATCAGGTCGTGCCGCCACGCGGGATGATCGGCGTCTTCAACCGGTCGCACTACGAAGACGTCCTCGCCGTGCGCGTCCGCGAACTGGTTCCCGAGCCCGTGTGGCGCGCCCGGTACGATCACATCAACACCTTCGAGCGTATGCTCACCGACAGTGGTGTCCTCATTCGGAAGTGCATGCTCCACGTGTCTCGTGAAGAACAGCACGATCGCTTGACGGCGCGACTCGAAGATCCAACCAAGAACTGGAAGTTTCGGCTCGACGATCTGAAAGACCGCGAGCGCTGGGACGACTACACCGACGCGTATCGCGAGATGCTCGAACGTTGCAGCACACCGTGGGCTCCGTGGTATGTGGTGCCCTCAGACGACAAGGCGGTGCGCAACCACCTGATCGCGCGGATGCTGGTGGAGACGCTTGAGTCCACGAAGTCGGCGTACCCGGCGATGGACGAGACCGTGCGCGCCGCGGCCACGGGCTTCGCGTGAACCGTGGCGCCATCGGACCTGCCAAGTCGCTGCTGTTCGCGCTCGCGATGGCGGGGGTAACGCCGAACGCCCGTGCACAGCCATCGCCATCGTTCGCCGCCGTGATTCCGGCCGCCGCCGAGTTGCGCATGATCGCCGAGCGTCGGTTCGATCGCAGCTCGGGTCTGCGTAGTTCGACGGTGTACGCCATGGACGTCGACACCCGTGGCCAACCGTGGCTTGGGGCCGAGGACGGTGTGTACGCGTATGCTGGCGGCACGTGGCGGCGCGAACCCCTGCCACCGGAGTTCGCCGACCAGCAAGTGCGGTCATTGCTCTTCAGTTCCGATCACTCCCGGTGGATGGGAACGCGCCGCGGGATCCTGCGGTCGCGCAGTGGTGTGCCGCTGCAGCGATTCTCTGAAGCCGACGGGCTTCCCGGACCGGTGATCTACAGTCTGGCCGAGACGCGCGCGATTGACGGAACGTCCCGTGTCGTCGCTGGCACGTCGAACGGCGTCGCGTACTTCGACGGGGTGAAGTTCGTCCGCCTGACGCTTCCTGCCGGCATCGCTCCGCTCGGCCTGATGGTGACGGCGACAACCGGCGCGGATAGCATACCCGAACTCTGGGTGGCGTCGTCGCTCGGCGGTGTGGCGCGATACCGCGCCGGCGTATGGACCGCGTTCACGGCGCGCGAAGGTCTCGACAGCCCCGATGCGCAGTACCTGACCGCCGCGCCAGGTGCGCCCGGAGCGCGCGTGTTCGTGGCGGGCGTCGGCGGTGTGTACGCGCTCGACGTAACGGAGCAACGTTTCGTACGACTTGCCGGCTCTCCCAATCGTGCCAATCGCGTCGAAGCAGTGCCCTCGGCGTCTGGTGGGCTGACGCTGTGGGCTGGCACCACCGACGGTCAGCTGTACGAGAGGCGCGGTGACGCCGAGTGGCGCGCGATCCCGTCGAGCATCTCCGAGCGCCGCGGAACGGTCACCCTGCTGCGCGCGGTCCCGCGCCACGCCGGTGGTGCTGCCGTGTACATCTCGGCGCGTGGCGGTCATCTCTCCCGACTGTCCATCGGCGTGGCTGGCACCGTCGATCTGCAAGCCGGTGGCTACGAAGAACAGCTGGTGTCGGTGTTGGCCGTGCCAGGCGCGGGTGGCCGCGATGATGTTTGGATGGGATCGTCGCGCTCGGGCTTGATGCACGTGACATCAAACGGTCGGATCGAGCGGCTGCTGCGACCGAATGGCACCTCGTACGGCACGGTGCGCGAGATTGGGTTCTCGAGCCTCGAACCGGCGCTGCCGCGCGGGGCGACGCCGTCGTTGGTAGCGGAGCGCCTGATCTTCGTGGCCGACGGTCGCGTATTTGCACGGCGCGATCGATCGATTGCAGCTATAGGAGACGGGCTGGACGATCGAATCGTGCATCGCGTGCGACGGCTGACGCTTCCTGATGGTCGCAACGCTCTTGTGGCGGGTACCGACCGGGGACTCTTCGAGTGGAACGGGACGCGCTGGACGCCGTCATCGCTTCCGGTAGTCGGCTCGGTGACTGGACTGGCATCAGGCGACGTGAAGGGGATGCCCGTGGTCTACGCCGGCGGTGCACACGTCGTGTACCGCCTCACGACGTCTGGCCGCGTGGTCGAGCGTATTCCTGATGTCGGTGCGCGCGCGCTCGGCACCGGCGTGGTCAGCGAGATCTGTCGGCTCCCGGTGGGCGCGTCGTCGCATCTGTTCGCCCTCGACAGCGAGCGCGGCGTCTTCTGGCGGCACGAGGACGCAGGCGGGGTGTGGTCACTCTTGCCGTCGCGACTCTTGTCGCTCACCAACTCCCTCGGTCCGACCTCGATGCGTTGCGGTCAGAACGGTCTCCTGCTGATCTCGACGCTCACCGGTTTGATCACGCTCGAGGTGACGAAGCCGGATACGGCGCTGTGGCGCGTTGCCACGCAGGTCTCCGAGTCGGATGGGCTTCCCTCGAGCGAAGTGTCCTCCGTGTCGATCGGTGGGTCGCCCAATGTGGCCTGGGTCGGCACATCCGCCGGACTGGGTGTCGTGGATCTGACGGCGGCGCGCCGGCAGCTTCCTGCCCGACTCGAGTTGCGCGCGACGGCCGGAGCGACCGGACGTGAGCTCTCGGATGACCTCGACCTCGATCCCGACGAGAACGACCTGCACGTCGAGCCGATGCTCTTCACGTATCACCGTGAGGAAGAAACGCGATATCGCGTGCGGCTGCATCGGCGCAGCGCTTTCTTCGGCGCTGGTGGTGACGTTGACGGCGGCGGCGGTGACTCGATCGGCATCGCCGAGAGCGTTGCCGATGCACGGCGCTCGGTGTGGCTCGATGCGCCGAACCGGTACTATCTGGATCTCGAGTCCGGTGACTACGTCCTCGAAGCATGGGCGTACGACTGGGCCGGTCGCGAGTACGGACCCGTGCGGCGCTCGTTCTCCGTGCGTGCGCCGGTCTGGCGGACATGGTACGCAATCGGACTGTACGCCGCGTTGGCCGTCTTGCTAGTGATTGCCGCCTTCCGCTGGCGGGTGAATGTCATCCGCAGCAACGGGTTGCGGCTGCTGGAGAGCGAACGCCGGCTGCGCGACAGCGAGCGGAAGTTTCGCACGATCTTCGATCGAGCGATGGATGCGCAGTTGCTGGTGGATGACGGTCGCGTGGTCACCGGAAATGGCATGGCGGCCACGCTGTTCGGCGTGTCGATGCCGGAGCAGCTGCAGAACCGGCCGCTGGACGAACTGCTGTCGCTGCCGCCGAGCAAAGAGGTGGGTACGCCCCCGCCGCAGGAATTCACGGTGCGGCGCGGCGATGCCGACGTTCCGGTGCAGTGCACCGTCACCGCGGTACCGAACGAAGGCGGCCTGCTGCGCCACCTTGTGATCCGCGATCTCAGCCTGGTGCGTCAGGCCGAAGCGGAAAAGGCCTGGTTCGAGGCGCAGATCCGCGAAGCGCAGAAGCTCGAATCCCTCGGTACGCTCGCCGGCGGCGTCGCGCACGACTTCAATAATCTGCTCGGGGTTATCCGTGGCAACGCCGAACTCGCCAAAAGCGCCTTGCGAAAGGGGCGTAGCAACGAGGAGAATCTCGGGGCGATTCTGGATGCCAGCGATCGCGCGCGCGACGTCGTCCGGCAGATCCTCACCTTCAGCCGACGGTCCACGCCGACGCGCGAATACGTGAATCTGTCGCGACTGGTCCTCGATCTGCAGCCGCTGTTGCGTCGCATGATTCCGCGCACGGTGACGCTGGTGATCGAAGGCGCGGAACACTCGCAGTTGATGATGGGCGATCCCACACAGCTACAGCAGCTGCTGCTCAATCTGGTGTCGAATGCCGAGTACGCGATGCGCGACAAGACCGATGGCGTGCTCACGATTACGCTGTCGTCGCGTATCGTGCCCGAGTCGTCACCAGCGCCACACGGATCGGTCGTGGTGCTGCAGGTTCGCGACACAGGCGACGGCATGTCGGCCGACGTGCGACACCGCATCTTCGAGCCCTTCTTCACCACGAAGCCGACCGGCGAAGGCACCGGGCTGGGCATGGCAGTGCTGCACGGCATCGTGGTGTCACACCTGGGTCGTGCCGATGTAATGAGCGAGATCGGCCAGGGCACCACGTTCGAGCTCCTGTTTCCGCGTGCGATCATCGAGGGGCTGTGGGACGAAGAAGTCGATGAAGCCGAGATGATTACGGAGTTCGACGCCGAGGACGAGATGTCGACGGAGGCATACGGGAGCGCCATGGAAGCGGACGAGAACGATGTGCTCGAACAGAGTCCCTACGCCGGCGCCTGCCTGGTCGTGGTGGATGACGAGCCCGGCGTATCGCGCGTGGTGGAGCGCGCGCTGCAGCACTATGGACATGTCGTGCACGTGTTTTCGCAGCCCGAGGCGGCGCTCACATTCATTCAGGGGCAGCCATCAGCGGTAGACCTGCTGATCACCGATCAGACGATGCCGGTCATGACGGGCGATATGCTGGCCGAGGCCGTGCACACGCTGCGCCCGGACATGCCAGTGTTGATCCTCACGGGCTTCAGCCATCGGCTCACACCGGAGCGGATTGCGGCGTCTCGCGCGCATGCGGTGTTGCTCAAACCCGTGGCACTCGATGACCTGCGGAAGTCGGTGGACGACGCGCTGGCGAGTGTGCGAGGTTAGTTCGCGGGTTAGTTCGCGGGCTAGTTCGCGGGCTAGTTCGCGGGCGGCCACTTCCGCTTGATCAGCTTGTTGATGCCGGTGTTGATGCCGTTCTTGGCCTTTTCCTTCGAACTCTGCGCCGCCCGCTTCTTGATCTCGTCGGCGGTGATTTTTACGAAGGTGCTGTTGGGATACTTCGCGACGACCGGCGCGATCTTGAGCGTGGCCCCGCCGTAATCACCGGCGTCGGCCATGCTCATCGCGTTCGACAGCTTCACGACGGCGTCGAGATCGTCCACGCGATTGGATTCCTGTCGCGCATCGAGCCTGGCCTCATCTTCCGGTGTGAGGGCAATGTCGAGATCCTTCACCAGTTGTCGCGCCAGTTTCTTCTGCAGCTCGAAGAACTTCTCTTCCTTGCCAGTCACATTCGCGGTCTTCACGATGGCGCCGGTTTCCACGCGAATGATGCGCGTGTCAATGCGCAACTGCGGATTCACGGCGGCGATCGAACCGATCACGATGTATTGCGCGCCCGACAGTCGTCCCACTTTCACGGCCGTGGTCGAATCGAAATAGCGCGAGCGCTGCTGATCGATCTCCTTGGTGACGTCGGCGAGACGCTCCCGCTCCAACAGCTGAATGTCATTCACCGCCGCGAGATCGGTCGTCATCATGGCTGCCATGCCCTTGCCAAGGTGATCGTAATCCGACTTGCCGGTGTTGTTGTCGAACGTGAGCACCGCAACGGTCTTGCGGGCAGCCGCAGGCGATGTCGGTATTGACGACGTCGTGCCGGGAGCGAGAGACAGCGGAGCCAGGCCGAAGGCCAACAGCAGGACGCGCAGGGCAGTAGGCATACGTGAAAGGTGCGGTCGGCGGTCTGGATGTCAATTCACGTGGCGTACGAGGGGGCTGTCACGCGTGACTTTTGCACAGAGAGAGCAGCCTCAGCGGCGTCCCCCGAGACGGACGGGAAGCCAGTAGCTGACTTTGACGGCCAGGAAGTTGTCCCCGCTGGCGCGGGTGGTGCGGAACAGATCGCGCGCTCGGGCGGGGTCGCCAAACGCCTCGGCGGTCCGTCGGTTCTGCTGCCAGACCAGAAAGAAGGTGCTGCCCGGCGTCCATTCCCAGCGCATCACCATGTTGGAGCGGAATGACAGAATGTTGAAGTCGCGATTGCCGACGGTGAAGGACTGTGTGCCATCGGTGATCGTGCGTGTTCCCGCGGAGTCCGTAGTTATGGTAGTTCCATCGGTGCCGTACTCGCGGAGCATGCGGCTACGAGGTGCCGACAGTTCGCCCATACGGGAGTAGCGCCCAGTCGCCACGAACGGTTCAGCGTAGGCCTCGAGTGACAGGTTGGGTGAAAACGCGTAGTTGGCGCGCAGTTTCGTGGAGATCGTGGTACGATCGATGAAGGCAAACACATAGCGATTGCCGAACGTGCGCGTACCACCCGCAATGCGCGTGACGTACTGCCGAGGTTCGGTTCCCGATTGCACCGTAGGTTCCATGGACACCGACACTCGCGGCGACGGCCGTAGCGTGACTTGCCCCGACACGTTGCGGCGCCACGCGCCGAATTCGTCGACGCCATAGCCACCGTTCACGCGCCATCCGGTGCGGGCGCCGAACGGGTTGTTGATCCGGAACTCCTGCCGGAACTCACGGGGCAGTCCCATGTAGGGCCCGCCGCGCGTGATCGCGTCGTCGACGGTGGCGAGGGCGATGGTGGAGCGTACGTTGAGATTCCAGAAGTTCTTGAGCGTGGCACTGCTGTTCTGCGACCACGTATTCAGCTGGTGTGTGCGCTCGAAGTTCCACGCGCCTCGCGTTTCGAAGCCGAGTCGCCAGTTCTGCAAGAACCGTCCGGGTGTGGTTTCGCGGATCTGCACGTCGGCGTTGTACTCGATATCATCGGTCGATTGCAGACGACCCAGATCGTTGATCTCGAAGCCGGGCGACTCGATCTTGACTTCGGCGCCTGCCAGAATGTGCTGGCCCGCATCCTTGTCGGCGCGCAGTTGCGCCGAGTATCCCGACAGAGAGGTCTTGAGCGCGTCGTACACGGTCGTGCGGCGATCGGGGCGCTGAAAGAGGCGCGAGTTCGCGACCTGGAGCCGTCGGATTGACGCCGTGTCACCGGCGACATGCGAGCCCGCCACAAACCCGCTGATGGCGTACTTGCCTTGTTGGAAACGGATGCGCCAGTCGGCGCCGCCGAAGTAGCTCTCGCGCGCCAACAGTGCCGCCAGTGCCGACTGACCGCCGACGGAGCGTTGCACGGTGCTGAAGGACGCACCGATCGTCGAGGCCTGCGATCCGATCTCCTGCTGCAGGCGAAGCACGCCGTAGGCTGACCGTGGCTCGACTTGCACGGCATTCGTGACGCCGGAGTCGGCACGGAACACGCGGGCCTGCTCGGCGGCGGTCACGGCCGTCACCGCGCCAATCGACAGACGGCTCGGCAATCGCCCGGTGAGCTTCGCGGCGCCAAGGATGGTGCTGCTGCGGGGCACGTCGACAAAGTCACCGGTCGCGGAGCCATGCGGCGCTGCGCCGATACGTCTCGGATAGAAGTACTGCGCGCCGTTGCCGCGGACCATCTCGCTGCCTTCGGTAAAAAACGGACGGCGTTCGTCAAAGAAGGTCTCGAAGGCGCTGAGGTTCACCTCGGCCGGGTCGGCTTCCACTTGCCCGAAGTCCGGATTGACGGTCGCATCAAGGGTGAGACTGGAGCCCAACGCCGTCTTGGCGTCCAGTCCCATCCGACCAGCGAAGGGCCGATTGAGCGGATTCTCGGTACTCGTGGTCGCGCGCCGCGTGGCGTCGCCGGCCACATACGGCATGAACTCCACGGGGCGCGTCGGCGATACGCCATCAAGGCCTTCGAGCGTACCGAAGCGCGAGACGTAGCCTGTCTCTCTCGGCGAGACCATCGCCCACTGGACGTCTTCATTCTTGTCAGGCATCCAGCGATCGATCTGCATCCCCCATCGCTGCCGCTCGGCCTTGGGGAACCGGAGCTGCGAGAAGGGGATGCGCATTTCCGCGGTCCACCCACTGGCGTCCTCCCGCGTCGCTGCCGTCCAGACCGGGTCGTATTGGCTCTCGCGCCCGCGCATGTCATCGTCCTGCGTGTGCCGGAAGTCCGAGCGGACGCCCGCCACCGACACGCCGAAGCCGACGGCGGTGCGGCGGTCCATCTGCGGATCGAAGGTAATGGTGAACTTTTCCGCGTTGCCGAACCCGTCGCGTCGCGTGACCGCTCGGGCCAAGTCCTTGGGGTCGCGGCGGCGCATGCGCGCACCGACGTACAGTGCTTCGGCGTCGTAGGCGATGAAGACTTCGGTGGCTTCGGTCGGCGCTTGGCCTTCGGCGGGTTGTCGCTGCAGGAAATCGGTGATGGGCTCAATGCGGGACCATGCGGCGTCGTCGAGGCGACCGTCTATCCGTGGGGCCCGTGCGAGGCGCACGGCACGGGCGACTTTGGGCGAAGGCTGGGCGCCGAGGCTGTTGATACACAGGCCGCCGAGCGCTGCGAGGACGACCGCGAGCGTGCGGGGGGAACGGAGACGGGCAGCAACACGGGCCAGACAGATCACTCGGTACTCAGCAGAGGCGGGCAGGTGAACGACACGGAGAGACTACGCAGGCGGGTCGCCGGGCGTTCGGAGAATCGGAAATCGGCCAGCAGGCACTGGCTTGAGGAGGGGGAGGGGATTACGTTCTTCAGTCTGTCCGCGGGCTGGTTGACCGCGACGGGATGTGGCGCAGCCCGGTAGCGCACCTGAATGGGGTTCAGGGGGTCGCAGGTTCGAATCCTGTCATCCCGATGTTTGGAAAGCACAGCCCTGCAACGTCTTACACGTTGTGGGGCTTTTGCTTTGTCGCCTTCGTGGCGACCGCAAGCGCACCGGGCGAGAAAGACGCAGCGACGACTGGTCCCGCTGAACTCTGTTCCGCCGGCGGCGTTTGACGCGCAGTTTTACTTCGCCGCGTACGCCCACACGTCCTTGGGTGCGCGACACTGATCCGGACTTCTGGAGTCCCGGTGCGGTTCACGTCACTTCTGGCAATGAGATGTCTATGATGCAACGAAGCCTCATGTGGCTCCAGCGGCACGTGTGGAATGGCCTCGGCGCAGCGCTTCTCGTGTGTGCAACGGTCGGAACTACCGCGTCCGCTCAACTGTCGCCCGTCCGCGTGCGATTACCGGGGTACAATCAGCCGATTTCGCTCGACTCGGCGGCCACGACGGCGGAAGTGGTTGCGGCGTCCCACGACGCCACGCGTGCGGCAACGGTGGCAGTGTTGGAAGAACTCAAGGTTCCCGTCACGACGAATGATCCCGCGGGGTTGATCGGGAATGGCGGCATGACGCTGCTCCGCCGGTTAGGTAATGAGCGCTTGTCCAAGTACCTGAACTGCGGTGTAGGGTTAAGCGGACCGCAAGCGGATACGTGGCGCGTTACCATGGCGCTGATGGTCTGGATCGAACCTGCGGGAAGTTCGGAAAGTCGCGTGCGCATGGCGCTCGTGGCGGGCGCTCAGGATCTCGACGCTGGAGCACGACGATCTGCCGGGTGTGGCTCAACGGGGGCACTCGAATCGTTGATCGTAGACCGTGTACGCCGGCGCGTCGTTCCGAACTAGCGACAGGCCGCGAGCGCGGCAATGAACGACGACGTGAAGCGTTTACTCAGCCGGAGAGGAATATGAAGACGCGTGCGTGGCACGATCGCTATCTGAACACGCTCGCATCAATGCGCAGGGCCGCTTCACCGTGAAGATTGATTTGCCATTCCCCCCGCCGAGCGAGCAGGTGCTCTGTGCGTTCGGCGCCGCGGGCCAGTCATTCGGTGGCGCGCGAGCGTCGGTGGCGTTTGCAACGCAAGCCGCGAATCGACCAGTGACGGCGGTGTTGCTGCAGGAGGGCGCGTGAAGGCGACGCGCCGAATGCACAGGTCGCGAATTTCCGCGGCCGGCCTCGCGTTGCTGCTGGCCGGCTGTGACATGGCAGATTGCGTCGCGATGCCGTGTCCGTTGCCGACGGCCGTGGAAGCGGTGGTCACGAATGCCGCCGGCGGTCCGCTTCCGGGGCTGTTCGTCGACGTGGTCGCGCCGTTCACGACGCGCGTGTCGTGCGATGCAACGACGGGGCGCTGCGTCGTGCCCGGGAACGGCGGGAACTACACCCTGCGATTCGGTGCCACGGGCCATCAAACGGTTGAGCGCCGCGTGAGTGTCGCGCGGATTCGCGCCACGATGGACTGCGGATGTGACGCCGTGACGACGCAGCAGGTTTCACTGTCTTTGCTGCCACTCTAAAGGGTTCTTCTGCCAACCGGAGCGTCATGTGAACATTCGTGCGAGTCGTCGCCTCCTCGCGTTCGCTGCGCTGTGCGCGGGCTGTCATGCAAACGATGCGACGGCGCCGCGTGCTGGACAGGTCAGTATTCTCGTCCGCTCGGTCAGCGGGCCGACCTCGGCCACCAGTCTCCAACTCGAAATCATCAACGCGAGTGAGGCCGCCGTAGGCTACAATCTCTGCACCAACGGACGTCTCGATCGACTCCTCGCCGGACAATGGGAGCTGGTCGACATGAGTGGAAGGGCCTGCACGCTGGAGCTGAGGGTGCTTGCCGGAAATGCGCGCGCGGATGAGGGATACCGTTTGCCGTCCACGATTGACGCCGGCACATATCGCCTCGTGGTGCGCTTTTCGGTCGAGAGCACGGGCGGCGGCCGCGTCAGTGCATCGACGGATCCGTTTGTGGTGCCGTAGCGGCCAGCAAGCGGTTCTGAGAGCCGGTCACGTCGTGGTCGCTGGCGCGGACTTCGACAGACTGCGCATCGTCAGCGGCAGCCAGTGGTCATTGACGGCGGCCGGAGTGGCTGGGATCGGCGTCGCCGTCCACATCGTACGGTTACGCACGCCGTCGCTAGCCCGTCTCCCCAAGGAACACTCGAGCCGTCCCCGGCCACTCGGTGCAAGAATTGGCCACAGCTGCCGATACTCGCGAGGAGTCGGTAACCGGCCGACGGATTTACAGAACCGCGGCTCGTCCGCTCGGAGGCGCGTCGGTGGTCCTCAGTTCAACCAGTCTCGACTCCATCGCTTCGGCGGGTACCTCGTGCCTCCATGCCGAGGTTCCGCCGGTGAACCCGCTCGATCGGTTTGTGCGCCTCAGCGCCCGGTTCCTTGCGGCGCCAATCTCGCTGGTAACGCTGGTCGAGCCGGATCGGCAGCGGTTTCTTGCGGCCGTCGGGTTGGCCGAGCCCTGGGCGACCCGGGCTGAGACGCCGCTGTCGCACTCGTTCTGCCAGCATGTGGTCAACAGCGGCAAGGCACTGATCGTCGACGATGCCCGAGTACATCCGGTGCTCTTCGACAACCCGTCGATCGTCGAGCTGGGGGTGGTCAGCTACCTCGGCGTGCCCCTCCGCGAACGAGGAGGGACGGTTATCGGCTCCTTCTGCGTGATCGACCACGTTCCTCGTGAGTGGACGCCGGATGACCGGGCGCTGCTGGAGGATCTGGCGCAGGCGGTCGTCGCCGAGCTCGATAGTCGGCGATCGTACCTCGAGCTCGAGTTGGCCACGACCAGTTACCGGGAGCTTCTGGACACCACAACGGAACTCGTCTGCGCGGCAGATGGCAACGGAGTCATCACGTACGTCAACAGCGCCTGGTGCCAGGCGTTCGGCTTCTCCGCTGCTGAGGCCATCGGCCTGCGCGCGGTCGATCTCGTCTCTTCGGAACACAAGGGCCGGTTCGTCGAGACCGCCCGCCAGTTGCTTGACGGAACGCACGTCGAGACGCTTGAGGTCGTGGCACTTGGCGCCGGCGGCCGTCGCGTGGTCTGTCGTGGCAGCGCTACGACGCAGCACGTCACGACCGCCGCGGGCGAGTCTCGGTGCATCGGCACCCGCGCGGTCTATCGCGATGTGACCAACGAGCGGCGACTCGAGGCCGCCCGTGCCCGGCTCGTGGCGACGCTCGAAGCTACGAGCGACTTCGTCGGTATTGCCGCGATGGACGGCACCGTTGACTACATCAACACGTCGGGCCGCAGACTCGTCGGACTCTCGGACAATCTCAATCTCGCGTTGATTTCGGCCAATCATTTTCATCCGGCATCGACGCTGCACTTGCTCGCCCACGAGGCGTTTCCGACGGCACTCCGCGACGGTCTCTGGAGGGGCAACGCCGAGTTGCTGCACCGCGACGGCACGCTCATTCCGGTGTCCATCGTCATGACGGCGCATCCGTCGCTGTCGCCGGAGGAACCGGGCTTCTTCTCCGCGATCATGCGTGATCAGCGAGAGCAGGTGGCCGCGGCAGCCGCGCTGAGTGCCAGTGAGTCTCAGTTGCGGGCGATGTTCGCGAACGCCGCGGTCGGCGTGACGGTCGTCGCGGCGGATGGCACGATCGTGCAAACCAATGCGGCGTTCGATCGTACCCTTGGCTACGCGGCCGGCAGCCTTGTCGGGCGCTATGCGCCGGACCTGTCTCCCGCCGAAGACGCACATATCACGCGTGACGCCGTGCGGTCGTTGCGGGACGGAGAGCTCGACGGCGTGTGCGTTGAGAAGCGGTACTGGACAGCGGATGGACAAAGTCGCGTGCTGTCGCTGTCGCTGTCGCTCGTTCCTGATGCCAACGGTAGCGGCGCCGTGCTCGGTCTCACGACCGATGTGACCGCTCGCGTTCGGGCGGAGGAGCAACTCGTGTCGGAGCGGGCGTTTCTCCAGGCGACGTTGGAAAGTCTCTCTGACGGTGTCGTCGCCTGTGACGCCGCCGGCAAGTTGGTGCTGTTCAACAGTGCCACGCGCATCCTGCACGGCGCCGTGCATCAGCCGCTCGGTCCCGAGCACTGGGCCGATACCTACGACCTGTATCGTGCTGACGGTACGACACCACTGCCAATTTGTGAGATTCCGCTCTTCCGGTCTTTGCAGGGCGAAGAGGTGCGAAACGCCGAGATGGTGATCGCACCGCGGGACGAGCTTCCGCGCACCGTGCTGGCGAGTGGTAAGGCGTTGCGCGCTGCGGACGGTAGCATTCAGGGTGCAGTCGTCGCCATGCGCGACGTGACGGCGGAGCGAAAGGCGGACCTTGCGCTTCGAGAGAGCGAAGATCGGTATCGACGACTACTCGAGCTGTTACCAGATGGCGTGGTGAAGCACGTGTCCGGTCGAATCGAGTTCGCGAACGCCGCGATGGCGCGTCTTGTCGGCGTGCACGATCCTGCCGAGCTGGTAGGACAACCGATTCACACGTTGTTGCACGTGACTGACATTCAGGTAGCGGTTGCGCGCGCAGAAGCCGCGTTGGCGGCGTCGGTGAATGGCGTGTCGATACGCGAGGAGCAGGTACGTCGTTACGATGGCAGCGCGGTCGCGTGCGAAATTGTCGGCACCCGCGTTGACGATCGTGGAGTACCCGGCGTGTTGTCCGTGGTGCGCGATGTGTCCGAGCGCCATCGCCACGAGGCGGCGTTGCGCGAACGCGAGGAGCGTCTCGCTCTCGTGTTTAATCACGTGTCGGATCTCATGTTCCTGATGCGGGTGGAACGAGACGACAAGGGCGCCGTGGCGGCCTACCGATGCGAATCGGTGAACGAGCCGCTGCTCGCCACCACGGGGAAGCCGTTGGACGCATTCGTTGGACGACTGCTGCAAGACATTGTCGATCCCGCACAGCTGAATTCGTTTCGACCGCGCTATGATGACGCGGTCCGCTCCGGTCAGAAGCAGCAATTCGAGGTCAGGTCAGTTGGCGCAAACGGCCCGCTGGTCTTCGAAACCACCCTCACGCCAGTGCGCGATGTGCATGGGCGCTGTACGCACATTCTCGGTGCCAACCGGGACGTCACGGCGCGTCGAATTGCGGAGGCAGGACTGCAAGAAAGTGAGGCCGCGTTCCGGACCATGTTGCAGACCGTGCGCGCGGTCGCGGTAACCCTGGACGAGACCGGTCGGGTCACCTTCGCCAATGAAGCGCTCCTGGCGCTCACCGGTTGGAAACTCGAAGAGGTGGCCAATGCTGATTGGTTTCAGCGATTCACTGTCGATGCCGCCGGAATGCGTCGTCTGTTCGACGGGATGATGGCTGGACGTGACTTTGTGCCGCACTACGAGAGCGAATTGCTCACTCGCACGAAACGCCGTCGGCTGATCGTCTGGGACAACACCGTGCTGCGCGACGGCGATGGCCGGATTATCGGGACGGCGAGTATTGGACAGGATGTGACCGATCAGCGTGCACTCGAGGCGCGACTGGCGGAGCTCTCTGAACACGATGAACTGACTGGCTTGTTGAACCGCCGAGGGTTCGTCGATCGCGTTGAGCAAGGGATGCGTCAGGCTCGGCGTAGCAAGCGCAATGACGCGCTCCTCTATCTTGATCTGGACCGCTTCAAGCCGATCAACGATACGTATGGGCACGCCGCTGGCGATGCCGCGCTGAGGGCCATCAGTGACCTCTTGAAGGCGACCATCCGCGAGACGGACTTTGCGGGCCGCCTGGGAGGAGATGAGTTCGCGATTTACGCCACGGGTCTCGAGTCGGCAGGCGATGAAGCGCTACTCGTGCAACGGTTGCAGACCGCCTTGTCGAAGCACAATGCGAATGCCACCGCCGCGGGCAGACCCTACACGCTGGGGTTCAGCGTCGGCGTTTCCGTGGTACGATCGGACGACAAGCGTGATGCACTGTTTGCGCGCGCCGACGCGGCGCTGTACGAGGTGAAGCACACGCGACGCGCAACGGACCAACGTCTGGAGGGGGGCACTACCGCCGGCTGATCGCCCCGATCCAGCGGCTTGTATTGCCGCGTCCGTCCACCCAGGACACGATCAGCTTGCACTCGGTCGGCCCCGGCGACTGCGCAATGTCGAGGCACACCTCTTTGCCCGGGCCCAACACCCGCGGTCGCGTGCCCTCCAGCCAATCGGTCCGGTCTTCCTTCTCGGCCATCAGCTGAATGCCAAGCTCCAGCGCGACCTCGTCACCGACATTGCGGATGGTGACCTGGCGGGTACGGCCACGTCCGTGGGGCACTGCGGTGAGAATGGCCGAACGCTGCATGCGGTTCCGGAAGTTGAGTGAACCGAAGCCTACTCGGCGGCCGCCGTTGCCGACAAGACCGCCGAGTGGGCTGGCGGGTTCAGGATCGTAGGCCGGCGATGGCCGTCGTCAGATCACTTTCGGTGCTGGTTCCGATCACGGTGCCGCCGCCTTCCGTAAGTAGATCAGAGGCCCGCGCGACATCCGCGTCCGCGACCAGCAACACGAGCATCGAGCTGTCGGGCGCGAGTCCCTCCCCCATCTGCTTGAGCAGGGCGTCGGGGAATCCGCGGTCAATGAAATACGCCGCCAAGGCTCCGCCGGCGGCCAACGTGATCGTGCCGACGCCGGGCAACAAGAGGCCTGCGATAGCGCCCACGAGTGCGCTCTTCCCCATGCCCCAGTCCTGTGATTCCGTAAACGCGACCTCGCCACTGTCGTCGCGGGTCACGACGGCCGTATTGCCGAGTCCGACGGCGGCACCCTTGAGGACGTCGAGCGTGTTCTCGGCGCCTTTGGGCGTGGCGAAACTGGCAATGACAATGCGACGGGCTACTGGTTCGGCCATACGGAACTCCTGCGGGTACGTGAGAGTGGTGCCCGTCGGATTCGACGGCGCGTTGCCGCCTCGTACCCCGCAAATGCCTTGCCGACTCGCCATTCGGCGCCTTCCGGCCGATACTCGTCCCAATGCGCACCCAATTCCTCATCGCCTCGACCGGGCTCCTGCTGATCGTGGCTGCAGCCTCCGCCGTCTGGCCCCCGGCCTGGCTGTCTCTGTTCATCATCTTGCCGCTGATTGGTCGCGGCGTGGCCGACATGCTGCAAACCAAACAGGCCATCAAGCGCAACTTCCCGCTCATCGGACACGCGCGCTATCTGCTGGAGATGATCCGACCCGAGATCAATCAGTATTTCATCGAGTCGAACAGCGACGGCAGGCCGTACAGCCGCAATGACCGCTCCCTCATCTATCAGCGCGCGAAGGGTGAGCTGGATACGCTGCCGTTCGGCACACAGAAGGACGTGTATGCCACCGGCTACGAGTGGATCAACCATTCGCTCGCGCCAGCGCACCCCGATGAGGCGTTCGCGCGTGTTACGGTGGGTGGTCCCGACTGTACCCAGCCGTACTCGGCGTCGGTGTTCAATGTGTCGGGCATGAGCTACGGCTCACTCAGCAAGAATGCGGTGCTCGCGCTCAACACCGGTGCGAAGATGGGAAACTTCGCTCACAACACCGGTGAGGGCGGACTCAGTCCATATCACCTCGAGCCCGGCGGCGACATCATCTGGCAGATCGGCACAGGCTACTTCAGCGCGCGCGATCGGCAGGGGCGATTCAGCGAGGCGGAGTTCGCCAAACGCGCCATCCTACCGAACGTGAAAATGATCGAGATCAAGCTTTCGCAGGGCGCCAAGCCGGGACATGGCGGTATCCTGCCCGCGTCGAAGCTCACGCCGGAGATCGTGGAGATCCGCGGCGTGGAGCCGGGTCACGACGTGGTCTCGCCACCGGCGCATACGGCATTCTCCACGCCCACGGAACTGTTGGAGTTTGTGAAGCGGTTGCGCGAGGCTTCCGGTGGGAAGCCCGTAGGCTTCAAGCTCTGTGTCGGCAAGCGCCACGAATTTCTCGGCATTATCAAGGCCATGATGAGCACGGGCATCACGCCGGACTTCATCACGGTCGATGGCGGTGAAGGCGGTACGGGCGCGGCGCCCCTGGAATTCTCAGATTCGGTGGGCACGCCACTCAACGAAGGGTTGTCGTTCGTGCACAACGCGCTCGTGGCCAGCGAACTGCGCGACCGCATCCGCGTGATCGCATCCGGCAAGGTGAATACCGGCTTCTCGATGGCCACCAAGATTGCCCTCGGCGCCGACATGTGTAACGCGGCCCGTGCCATGATGTTCGCCATCGGATGCATCCAAGCGCTTCGGTGCAACAGCAACCAATGCCCTACCGGTGTGGCCACGCAGGATCCGGCGTTGGTGGGTGGACTGCACGTGGGAGACAAGTCACACCGGGTGGCGCGGTATCATCGCGAGACGGTGAAGAGTTTTTTCGAGGTGCTGGGGGCGGCGGGGTTGCAGCGGCCGCAGGATCTCAAGCCGTGGTTCATCATGAAGCGCGTGAGTGCCATGGAGATTCGCAGCTACGCCGACATCTACCCGCAGCTGACGCACGGGCAGCTGCTTACCGATCCGGCCACCACTGGCATGTCGCGTGCCTGGGAGAATGCGAGCGCTACTCACTTCTAGCGCACTGCGCACCGGCGAGCCTCGATCACCGCGAGGATCGATCGGACGATCCTGATCTGCGCTCGTGCGCGTCTCACCGTCGAGAGGCGACGTCGACGACTACTGTATGAATCGCGCCGTCATCCACCAAAGGAATGGTGCTAGTTCTGAACACGGTCCCATCGAGTGTGACGCGTGACCCACGCTGGCGGAGCAGAGCCGGGTTCCGCACCGTGATCTCGTACGTCGTACGACCGAACCGGTACTGTATCTGAAACTCCGGCCACTCGCGCGGCGCGCACGGTTCGATTCGCAGCGTGTCACCGATCTTGGTGAATCCGAGAATGTTCTCGACGCCGACGCGATAGAGCCAGCTGGCTGATCCGGTATACCAGGTCCATCCGCCACGTCCAAGTAACGATGGCGCGGTGTACACGTCCGCCGCCACGACGTAGGGTTCCACCTTGTACTTCGCGACGCCCTCCGCTGATGACGCGTGCGTCAGCGGATTGATCATCTGGAACAGTTCGTAGGCGCGGTCGCCGTTGCCATGCAGCGCCGTGGCCAACACGGCCCACAGCGCGGCGTGCGTGTATTGTGCCCCGTTCTCTCGCACGCCCGGGACGTATCCGGCGATGTAGCCGGGGTCGTGCGTGCCCTCAGTAAAGGGCGGCGTGAGCAGCATGATCAGCCGGGCATCCTCGAGCACGAGCTGCTCGTTGAGGGCTTCCATGGCCATCCGTTGGCGAGCCGGATTGCCGGCACCGGAAATCACGCTCCAACTTTGGGCGATCGAATCGATCTGGCACTCGGCGTTGGCCGACGAGCCCATCGGAGTACCATCGTCATAGTACGCACGACGGTACCAGCCGCCATCCCAGCCGTGGGCTTCCACCGCCAGGACGTAGGCGTCCGCCTTCCGCCGCATGTCCTGCGCTTCGCCATGGTCGCCCCGCGCGTCGCAATGTACGGCGAAGGTCCGCAAGGTGGTCACGAGGAACCACGCCAGCCACACACTTTCCCCCTTGCCGTCGGAGCCCACGCGACTCATCCCGTCGTTCCAGTCGCCCGTCCCGATCAGCGGGAGTCCGTGCAGACCGACGGTGCATGCCCGACGAAGCGCCCGACGACAATGTTCGTACACGCTGCCGAAGTCTTCGGTCACCGTGGGGAGATCATAGATCTCGTGCTCGTGCGGCAGCAACTCGCGCATCGACAGGAAGGGCACGTACTCCTCGAGCACCGTCGCATCGCCGGTCACCCGGATATACTGATCGACGACGTAGGGCAGCCAGACGAGGTCGTCGGAGAATCGCGTGCGCACACCACGCCCGCTGTGGGGATGCCACCAATGTTGCACGTCCCCCTCGACGAACTGCCGGCCGGCCGCCCGCAGAATGTGTTCGCGCGCGACTCCCGGCTCGGCGTACAGAAATGCCATCACATCCTGCAGTTGATCACGGAACCCGTACGCGCCGCTGCTCTGGTACAGCCCCATTCGCGCCCACATGCGGCACGAAAGCGCCTGGTAGAGCGACCACTTGTTGATCAGGATATCGAAAGAGGGGTCCGGCGTGCGAACGGTGATCGCACTCAGTCGCGTCTCCCACGCCTCGACCGTGCGCAGGGCGGCATTCGTCGCACCGGGCACGGTCCGGAGCCGATCGGCGAGGCGACGCGCCTCAGCCTCGGTTCGCGCGGCACCTAGCACGACGACGATCTCCCGCGACGCACCTGGCGGCAGCACCAGGTCGAACTGCAGCGCCGCGCAGGGATCGAGCGCAACACCCGTCATCCCGTCCAATCCCTCCAGGCGGAGCGCCGCCGGATCCGTCATCGTGCCGTTGCGCCCAAGAAAGCTGCGTCGATTGGCGGAATAGCTGGATACCGGCTCACTGACGGCGAGAAAGGCCGTCCACTCGGCGAACTGGGCATCGAAGGTGTTCTGAGCGAGGATCGCCTGCTGCTCGGGTGCGAACCGCGTGCGGACCTGATGCTGCGTATCCTCTCGTCGAGAGCCGAGCGTCCACTCCACGAAGGCCGTGAGGGAAAGCCGCCGCAACTCGGCTGACGTGTTGGTGATGCGCAGGCGCGAGAGCTTGGCGGCGGCGTCATCGGGCATGCCGAGATGCAACACGGTGTGAATGCCGTCGTGCTCGTGCTCGAAGGTGGACGCGCCGGCAGCATGTCGCACCAGATAGCGACCGTCGTCGATCGGCGCCGGAGTTGCACTCCAGAGCGCGCCAGTGTCGACATCCTTGAGAAAGAGGACGTCGCTCGTCGGATCGGTGACCGGGTCGTTGTGCCAGGGCGTGACGCGGTAGAAGAATGCATTCTCCGCCCACATACAGCCGGCTCCGCGTTCGGTAACGAGAAATCCGCCGTGCGGATTACCGATCACGTTCGACCATGGCGCGGGGGGCAGCTGTTGGTCGTCAACGCGAATCAGGTAGTCGCCACGATCATTGAAGCTACCGATGCCATTGTCGAACCGCGCACTGGCCGGCAGCGCCAGCATGTTCTCCGGTTCGGCGCGCGCGCGCAGGTTCCGTGGCATCAACGGTTTGACCAGCGGTCGAAGCGCCGACACCAGCGATGCGATCGCGCCGGGTCGATCGGCCGGCACGATGCCCATGGACGCACTGCTAGGCGTACTACGCTCGAGCGTGCGTGTGGCCAGACTCTGCGCATTGCGCTGACGGTCGCTGGCCTGCAGGGCCACGCTCTCGAGAATGCGCGTCAACGAGCGCCCGTCGCACGTGAGCTGCACGCGTGATGTGGCCGACAGCATGAGATAGTCGACTGTTGAGAACGCGTCGAGTCGGCGCACGAACACACCGCCGGGCTTGTCGATGAGGGCGGCGTCGTTGGTCGAGATGACGGCCTCGGTGATCGCGTCGCGAAGCTCCTGCAGATAGTCATGCCCTGACGCGTTGATGATCACCAGATCAACCGTGAGCGCGCGCCGTCGCCAGAACCGATGGGCCACGAGCAGCTCGCGCAGCGTGGGCAGGCCGTCCATGGAATCGATGGTCGCCAGCACGATGGGTCGATCGCCGGAAATCCCATACATCCACAGCTGGGGCTGTGAGCCGCGGTTGCGCCGAATCTCATCGGGCGGGGGCGCCAGAGATCCGTCGCGGAAGAGCAGTTGCGCGGCGATCTCCTGGAACGTCGCCGCGCTGGCCGGTGTGATGCCGAGCTCGCGCAGTTCGAGCTGCGTCGACGTCCACGCGAAGTCGAGGGCACGCTGTGCGGCGTGATCATCGTGATACCGACCAGCCAACTCGAACGCCGCTTTGCGGCTGGCGGCCACTAATGTGGTAAACGCGACGCTGACCGCGCGCCCCGGCGTGACGCGAACGCGAGTGCGCAAGGCGAAGATCGGATCGAGCACCGGTCCGGAGGTGCAGCTCAAGGCACCATCCGTCTGCAGTGCCGCCGGGTGCCGCACGCTACGACCGCGACCAAGGAATGTCGAGCGGTCGGTTTCGCAGCTCACGTCGCCGATGCGATCGGGACCGGCGTCCACCACGTGCACGCACCAGAGCTCCGGATCGTCCGGGGAGCGCGGCCGACGCGTGGCCGTGATCGCTGTACACCAGGCATGCCACTCGGTCTCGACGAAGAGATTGGAGAATGCCGGATGTGCCCGATCGGCGTCGGGCGGCGCCATGACGATCTCGCCGTAGCTGGTCAGCTCGATGTCGCGGGGTTCGCTGCCCAGATTGATCAGCGTCACCCGACGAACCTCGGCGCAGTCGGCCGCGACGACGGTGATATCCGTGCGCGTCTCGATATCGCCATCTACGCGATGCATGGTCACGCGATCGGATGCCAGCCATACCTTGCTGTGCTCGGTCGGCGCGCACACGGGCTGATGCGACGTAGACCAGGTGCGGCCGCTATCGACATCCTTCACGTAGCAGTACTGCCCGAGATCGTCGCGTGTACTGTCGGCTCGCCAACGCGTGACGGCCAGCGTTTCGTAGCGACTGTAGCCGCTGCCGTTGTGGTTCAGCATAACGGTGTACGGCAGCGCGCCAAGCATGGCCACGCGCGGTTTCGTGCGGGTGGTCGTGTCTACTTCACGCACGACCGGTTGATCGCTCGTGTTTACCGCGCGTTCGGCAGGGACGCGCGGCATCTGCGCCTGACGCAGCAGCAGGCGGCGCGGAATACGCTCATGCAACAGCAGTTGAGCCGACTGCACGAGTGGCGCGGCATGAAAGCGATTCTGCCAGATATCGCTGTCGAGCAAGTTCGTGAGTGCGACGACTGTCATGCCGACATGGTGTGCCATGCTGGTGTTCACGATCGCGTAGCGTTGATTCGGGGCGGCACGCGTGTAGTCGAGCGCGTCGGCGAATCCGAACTCGCCAAGCGTCCCGAGCGCCTCCAGCCGACGCAGATTCTCGAAGGCTCGTGCCGGCTCCACCATGGCCGCCAGCGCCGTCGCGTAGGGGGCAATGACGAGATCGCGCTCGAGGCCGCGTTTGAGGGCCAGGTCGGCGATGCCGAATGCGCGGTACTGGTAGGTCAGATGCAGATCACGCACATTATATGCACTCTCGCTCACGCCCCACGGCACATTGTGCGTGCGTCCGTGCGCCGCGTGACGCTCGATGACTCCGTGGTACGTCTGATCGAGAATCGTAAACGGCAGGGAGCGCATGACCAGCAGCGGCATGAGATACTCGAACATGCTGCCGCTCCACGACACGAGCGCGGTGGCCGACGAGGAGCGATTGAGCGGGCGGGAGAGGCGGAACCAGTGTTCAACCGGCACGTCGTTCTTGGCGATGGCCACAAAGCTCGCCAAGCGCGCTTCGGACGCCAGGAGATCGTAGAACGATTCGTCGGCCGTGAGCGACTCGGTGTGGTAGCCGATCGTGAACAGCTTGCGCTTCGCATCGTACAGGAAGCCGAAGTCCATGTCCGTCACGTACGCGTCAGCCTGCTCGGCGAGCGCCAGCGCACGCGCCTCGAGCGCGGGCTCACGCGCTGCCAACTCCAGACACGCTTGACGCAGGGCGATGAGGTGTCCGGCAATATTGCCACTGTCCACGGTACTGATGTACGCCGGCTCGAGCACATGCAAATCGTGCAGGTCGTACCAGTTGAAGAAATGTCCTTTGTGACGACGCAGCTGCTGCAGCGTGCCGAAGGTTTTCTCGAGCCGCTCCGTGAGGTCGGCCGACGTGATCAGCCCGAGGTCGTGGGCGCTGATCGTGGACAGTAGCTGAAGACCGATATTGGTCGGTGACGTTCGCATGGCGACGACCGACTCGGGGTCAAACTGCACGTTGTCGGGGGCCAGCCAATGCGTCGACGCGTTGACGAACCGATCGAAGAAGCGCCAGTGCAATCCCGCGTAGCGGCGGGCCGTCTCACGGTCGGACGGGGAGAGGGCAGGGCGGGTCTCGATGCGTTGCTCGCTCAGATAGGCCGCCAGGCGCGGTGCCATGATCCAGAGCAACACGATGCCGCCCAGCAGCAGCCCAGTCGGCAGGAGCGCGCTGAGTGATGCACCGAGTGCGCCCTGCGATTTGATGTGCTGGTACGAGACCGCGGCCGCAATGGCGAATGCCGCCAGTACGGACATGCGCATGGCGTACCACGTCTCTTGGCCGACGTCGCCCACGCTGCGCTCAACTGTCGACGCCGTGCGCCACTCGAGCAGGTGCTTGCGGGAGACGTAGAGTCGATAGAGCGTGCGCACGATGGCGTCGATTGAAATCAGCGCCTGATGCAGCAGGAATGTGAGCGTGAGGCCCGCCTGTTGGACCGACACAATGGCATCCTGTCCGACGGCGGCGTAGTAGGTACGCCATGACTTGTCGCGTGGCGGTCGCACCAGCGCCAGCGCGAGCGACGTCGCCCAGGGCGCGATGATGGCACCGAGCGCGAGCAGCGTCCAGCGAACGATGGAGCCGGGCAGCACGGTCCAGGCCGCCAGCAGAAAGGCGAGCTGGGCCAGCTCCACCGTGCTGCGGCGCATGTTGTCGAGCAGCTTCCACCGCGAAAGCAACGAGAGTCGGTTGGGTTCCGTGCCCCCCGCGCTCGGGACGCGCGGCCCGAGCCACGGCATGAGTTGCCAGTCGCCGCGAATCCCGCGGTGCTTGCGGCGCGTGAACGCCACATAAGACGACGGGTAGTCATCGTACACGATCACATCGGTGGCCAAGCCGGCCCGCGCGTAGTTGCCTTCGATCAGGTCATGCGAGAGGAGCGTATTCTCGGGAAAGCGTCCGTGCGTGGCGAGTTCAAACGCGTCGACGTCGTAGATGCCCTTGCCGGTATAGCTGCCCTCGCCGTACAGGTCCTGGTACACGTCGGACACGGCCGTGGAGTACGGGTCCACGCCCGGATGTCCAGACGAGATCGCGGCGAAGTGCGAACGGTGCGCACTCGGCAGCGACACACCAACCCGCGGCTGAAGAATGCCGTAGCCGCGCACGATCCGCCGGCGGACGGGGTCGTGGACGGCGCGGTTGAGCGGATGCGCGAGCGCGCCGATCAGTGACGGCGCGGCGTCCGGCGGGAGGACGGTATCGGCGTCGAGCGTGATGACATACTTCACCCCACGCAATGCGTCGGGATCACCGACGATGGTGGAGAAGGCACTGGTTGTATCGATCGTAGGGTCGATCGGCGGGGCCGTTGTCCGTCCATCAGCGCGAAGGACGCGATTGAATTCCGCGAGCTTGCCGCGCTTGCGCTCCCACCCCATCCAGACGCCCTGCTGCGCATTCCAGCGCCGCGGACGATGGAGGAGATGGAAGGGCGTGATGTCATCGTGCGCGTAACGCGCATTCAACTGGGTGACGCCGTCGACGGCTTGAGCGAGCAGCGCCGCATCGGTCGGAGCGGTCTCCGTAGCGGAGTCGGTAAAGTCGCTGAGTATGGCGAAATGCAGATGCGTCTCGCGATTGGCGAGGAACTGTACTTCAATCGTTTCAAGGGCATCGTCGACGTCCGCAGTCGTTCCGAACAACGTCGGGATCACGACCGCGGTGCGGTACTGGGAGGGCACACCCAACGCATGCAGGTCGAGTCGCGGCAGGACATTCGGCGGCAACCACGTGGTCACCAGCTGGTTGAGCACCGTCACCGAGATGTCTAGCGCAGGGAGGAACGCGAAGAGCAGGATGAGCCACAGCGAGGCACGAGCGTCCGGCTCGACGATCAGGATGACGGCCAGCGTGGCGAGAATCGTGCAGGTGACGAGTCCGCCGACGAACACAACGTTGGGATGTGTTCGCACGGCGCGCTCGATTCGCTCGCTCAGCGTTGGGCTATATCCGGCTGTGCGTTCGAGTTCACGCACGCCGTCGTCCACGAGGAAATACCCGACGTGCGTGTGGCGCGCATGGCTGCCGTTTTCGGTCTCGCCGTTAGCGCGATGGCAGAGATCCACCGCCCATTGGGCGACGCTTGCCTCCCGGTGGCCGGTGCCCTTGGCGATGCGTTCGACGACGTGTCGGTACGAGTCACGCGTGGCAAAGGTCATCTGCGGATAGAACCCTGAGGGGTCTTCGCGCAGCGTCGCCTCCATGATGCTTTGATGCTCGACGAAGGTGCGCCAGTCACGGCGCCCTACGTCGCGTAGGCTCGTGATGCCGTTCGCCATCATCAACTGCGTCAACGTGAGACGCTGGGCAGAGAGCGCGACGGCGTTTTCCGGAGCGAGCCCTGCATCGCGCAACCACTGTTCCAGCCAAGCCAGGGCCGGTGTGGCACCTTCCGCATGACGGAGTGTCTGCAGGAACTGCGAGACGAAGTGCGGTGTGAGCGCGAGCTCCGCGTCGGCGAACTCGCGCAGTGCCGCCCTGAGGTCGGATCCGCCCTTGGTGTTCGCGTCAAGAATGTGCGCTGCCCATCGCTGTGCGGCCTCGAGCTCGTCGAGTCGCTGAACGGTTCGCAGGGCCATGCGCCGGATGCTTTCGATCAGGCCGAGCCGTAGCATGGCGGGCATGGCCCAGAGTTCGCCGATCGCCAGCGGTGTCACACTCTGAAAGGCCTCGACGAACAGATCCACGTTCTCGAGGTTGATGCGGGCTTCGCTGTGCGAGATCAGCGTGATGGCGATCTCGTAGACGCGCGGATAGCCCGTGAGCGGACCGGCCGCCAGCTCGGGGAGCTCGCGGTAGTAGCTCCCGGGCAGGCTTTCGCGCACCTCGAGCAGATGCTCCTGCACCACGTGGTAATTGTCGAGCAGCCACTCGGCGGCCGGGCCGGCGTCGACGCCGTCTTCACCAGCGCGCAGCAGGCGTGCGTGTGCGTCGGCGAGAATGCTGCGCGTATTCGCCAGTCGGGCAAGCAGTCGCGCGGGACGGAGGGCGCGCCGCTGATCGGCCAATCGTTGACCACGGGCTACGGCGCGGGCGCGCGCCGCCAAATGCTCCGTGCCAAGCAGATCACCATGAATCGGACCGGCAAGCAATTCGTCCGACGCGTCAATGCGATCCCGTTCCAACCACGAGAGGTTCATGCGAGACACCTCGCGGCGATCCGATCAGCCGTCGCGCGGTCGGCGCATGAGCGATCGGAACAGTGAGGAGGGCAGCGGCGGTGCAAAGAACGTGTCAACGGGCAGATCCGTGTGCGAAAGGGAGACACGGATCACATACGTCGCTCTGATCCGTAACTCCCCTTGTGCACAACTCGGGCCCGCCGTATTGCCGAGCTGGGCGATACGGTGGCGGGGGCAAGCGTTGGCACAGACAACGCTTAACTCATCCGTGGGAAAGTCGCGCCCGGTAGATTTCGAAAGGCGGTGCAGCCTTGCGGCGTCAAGCGAGCGCGGATCCCCACGATGCACCGCCGGTACGCGTGCTGGCGGTGCCTCCGAATTACCGGAGAATCGCACTCCAGATCAGCGGCCACGTTGCGTTCGTTTGCGCGCGGTACTGCGGACGAAAGCCGTAGAGGTACACATGTCCTGTACCCACCGACGCATCGACCATGGCGGCGCGGCCGTTCAGGCGCGCGCCACCGAGCAGCCAGCCGGAGAGCAGAGGATCACCGGCCGATTGATAGCGCAGCACGGCGCTCGCCTTGGTCGTGTCGGTAATCGCGAACGTAGGACTGTCTTCGAACCACACGGCGGGTGTCGGTGCGCGATAGGTCGCTGCGACCGGATGCGAGCGATTCACGTCGACCGCGAAGATCGAGCCAGGTGCGTAGAAGTCGGTATTGCGCACATTCGCCAGGACATTGGTGACGGGCAGCGCCAGCGCGCTGATCGCGTACTCCGTCGCCTCGTTGAATGCGAGCAGTGCGCCACCTTCCTCCACAAAGGCCCTCAGGCTGGCCGCGCCGGAATCGCCCAGACCTCCGCGCAAGGAATCGGGATAGGGTGCTCCGAGTCCGCGACGCAATTGCGTGGCAGGCTGATCCGGCAGCAGGATCGCATCGAACTTCGCCCGCAGGCCACCGGAGCGGATGTCGCGATCATGCACGGTCGTGAACGGAATGCGGTTCGCATCGAACACCCAGCGCGTCCACCCTTCGTCCATCGACGCGCTGTAGCTCTGGTAGATGGCGATACGCTTGCGACTGGTGCCACTTAACCCTGGTACGTTGTACGTCGGCTCCGCCACCGGCGTCACGACGGCACCGAGCTGTATCGTGGGCGTCGTTACCGCCTGCACATCCACGCCGAACAGCAACGGCAGCGTGTGCGCCGTGACGTCGTACGGACGCTTTGGCGGACCGCCCGGATACTCCTGCAGATTCGGGTAGGCCTGTCGCTCCAGCAATGCCTTCGCATACGAGCCGAATGGCTGCCTGGTCGGCACGAGGTAACTGCCGGCCGGCTGGCTTTCGTGGACCACCACCTGCCCGTGCTGCAGGGTCCAGAGCAATCGCGTCAGTGCCGCCGGGTCACTCTGCTGCTTCGACATGACATACATTGCGGGCACGTCCGTTGTCGTCCACGGATGATCGGCCGCCAGCGCCCGCTCGCCAAGCGTGGCATAGCTCTCGAGCCATGCGCCGCGGTCACGCGCCGCCTGTACCAGCAGCGCCCACGTCGCGCTCACCTGATACGACACGATGTCACCGATGCCCCAGCGACCGCCCGGCCACACCGCGGGGAAATTCCACGACGCGATCTTGGCGTCGTAGCCACGCCCCGTGCCGAGCTTGTCGAATGGCAGATCAATCGACGACGCCAGCCGCGCGCTCGCCGTTTCCGTGAGGATGCGCGCCCCGCGATGGTTCAGCGAGTACTGTCGGGCCGGTGACCATTGATCGTACGAGGCGTTGGTGGCAATGCCGGTTTTGCCGTCGGCGGTCATGCGCCACGACATCGCCATACCCAGCGCATTGGTGCTCGCGGTCAGAATCGGATCGATGTTCGGCTCGAGCGGATCCATGTAGGGCGGAATGAAGATGCGTCCGGCGTTGGCGCCTTGCTGATGCACATCGTTCACGATCTGCGGCGTCCACGGCGTGTACAGCGAGTCCACCGTGTAACGCGTTTCCTTTTGCGTGAAGGCGTACCAGTCACGGTTGTTGTCGTGACCAGTGTAAAAATGGTAGAGTGCCGGCGGATTCGTGCCTTCGGCTGGCGTGTCGAGTGTGCTGCGATACCAGTTGCCCACGATGTCGACGCCGTCAGGGTTTTGGCTTGGCACCAACATGATGATCGTGTTGGCGAGAATAGCCTTCGCTTCCGGCGTGTCGGCACGCGCGAGTCGATCGGCCACCACCAGCGGCGTGAGGAATCCACCCACTTCGTTGGAGTGAATACTCGAGGTGATCAGAATGACGTTCTTGCCCTGCGCGATCAACGACGCTCGCGCGTTGGCGGTACGCTGTCGTGGATCCATCAGTTGCTGCTGGATCTTCTGATAGCGCGGCAGGTTCGCGAGCGTGGCCGAGTCGCTGATGAACGCCACGATGAATGGCCGACCCAGCGTGGTCTTGCCGAGCGTACGCACCGAGATACGCGGGCTCGCCTTGTCGACGGCCGCGAAATAGTCCGTCACCTGCTTCCACGATGGAAGCTTTCGATCGGTGCCGGGCTCCCATCCGAGAATGCTCGCCGGTGCGGGGATCGCGGCCGTCCGCGGTCGTTGCGCGCCGGCGGTGGGAGCCGACGACACGAAGCACAGCGCCGCCAGCGTACACGAGACGAAAGCACGGATCATCGGAGCACCATTCAGGTTTCGGGTGAGCTGCTCCGGACAATCTGCGGCGCCATGTGCCGATTGGGAAACGAACGAGAGGTCGACGGGGGTCGACGGCGGTCCTCAGGCGAGGAGGTCAGCGGTGACCTCGGCCGGCGTGCACCGGCGGTCTAACGAGCACCGCCTGGGGCTAGCGCTGGAACCAGCGTGGGCCCGCCGTCGCGGCGCGCACCGCTTCGATCGTCCGGTTGGACAACGTCGACAGGATCATGCCCGCGCCGGTCGTATCAGCCGCCTGTGCGGTGGCCACCTCCCCGTCGGCCTGCGCGAGCTGCTGGAACGCCATCGGGGCCACGAACACGGGCCAATCGAGAGTGTGCCCGAGAATTTCGGAGCGCTGTGAGCGTTCGGACACGTCGCGCAGCACCCGAGAGCGCAAGGCGATGTCATTCCAGTCCGTGCGTGCCGCGCCCAGCGCCACTTCATCATTTGCGCCACCCGCGTAGTAGTCGGAGACCATGCGCGGCCGCACGCTCGCGGCAGAGGACTCGTACCCGTGCAGATTGATGAGTGGCGTCGGAGTGGACATGCTGGAAGATTGCACGTGTCCGTCTGTTGCGCACGTGTCTTCCCACCAGGTCAACGCGCGGTCCATGATTCACGCCCAGCACGATCCGGCACTCGTTGTCCACATTGTTCGACAGCTGCCGCTGCACTACGCAGATGGCGCGGACGTCACCGTCGATCGCCCCGCGCACGTGCGGGCCGGCTCCGGCTTGGCGTGGGTTGGCGAGCGGCTCGCCATCGTGCAGGACGACGCCAACTTCATCGCCCTGGTTGATCCCACGTCGGGGCAGGCCACCGCTGTGGTGCTGCCGGCCGGTGAAGGCGGGGTGCGCCAGTTCGACACCGGTCGTGGCAACAAGAAGCAGAAGTTCGATCTCGAGGCACTGGTCAGCATCGAGTCCCCCGACGGCCCGTTGTTGTTGGCGATCGGCTCAGGCTCGTCGAAGCGCCGCGAGCGCATGGTCACTGTGCATCGCGCCGGAGAACCCGATGAAGCGCTGGCGCTGATTACGGCACCAGGGCTGTACGAGGTGCTGCGTGCGACGACCGACTTCGCAGGGAGCGACATGAACATCGAGGGGGCCGTGTGCATCGGTGATGTGCTCCGACTCTACGGGCGCGGCAACGGCGAGGCGAGCAAACACCATGCGCCGCTCGACGCCACCTGCGATCTGCACTGGCCCTCGGTACGGGCGTATCTCACCGCGCCAGACACCGTCGAGCCGCCCACGCCCCGGCGGCTGCGGCAGTATGCGCTCGGCGAGGCCGACGGCGTGCGCCTGAGTTTCACCGACGCCACGCTCGCCTGGGGGGATCGATCGGCGCAGCCGGTGGTGCTCTACACGGCCGCCGCCGAAGGCTCTCCCGACTCCCGCCGCGACGGTGACGTGGCCGGCAGCGCGATCGGTTTCCTCGACCCGCGCGGCGACGAAACAGTGATGTGCTACGCATTGCTGCGCGACGCGCAGGGGGCGCTGCTGCCGCTCAAAGTCGAAGGGATTGCCTGCGGTCGCGCCGACCAGCGCCAGGTGTTCGTGGTGCTCGATGTCGACAACCCCGACGCGCCGTCGATGCTGTGCGAACTGCGGCTGGACGGACCATGGCCGTCGCTGGATCGGCCAGGATAGCGCGCAACGCCATTTGCTGATACAACAGGGTAGCTCCATCTCATCTCCTCGCCTGCCACCGACCATGCCTCGATTCCGACTCGCTCTGCTGCTGGCCTGTTGTCCCGCCATTCTTCAGGCGCAGGCGCAGCCCGTACCGGTCACGTCCGCTAAACCGGGATGGAAATGGACCATGGACAGCGTGAACAGTGTCGTCAACGAGGTCCGCGCCGGCCGATCGCTGCAGCCAGCGGCTTGGCCAAATGGGTCGCGCGTGGCGGTGCTGCTTTCCTTCGACGTCGACAACGAAACGATCGCCATCCGCTACGGCGAGCCCACGGTGGGATCATTGGCCGAGATGCAGTACGGCGCCCGCGTTGGTCTGCCGCGCATCATGCGGTTGCTCGACAAGCACAAGATACCGGCATCGTTCTTCATTCCCTCGGTGAGTCTGGCGATTACGCCGTCGATGGCCGAACTGATCAAGAAAAGCGGGCGCCATGAGTTCGCGGTACACGGCTGGATTCACGAGCTGAACATGACGCTCCCCGACTCGGCCGAACGAGCCTTGTTGACGAAGGCCGTCGCGGAGCTCACGGCGCTCACCGGGCAGAAGCCAACGGGCTACCGTGCGCCGAGCTGGAACTTCAGTCCGAACACGTTGTCGATTCTTCGGGATATGGGCTTCCGCTACGAGAGCTCACTCATGGCCGACGACGCGCCGTACGAACTGCTACAGCGCGGGAAACCCACTGGCCTGGTGGAGTTACCGGTCCAGTGGATTCTCGACGACGCGCCGCTGTTCGACCCGCGCGGTGAGCGCTACATGAATCCGCGCGATGTGGCGCGGGTGTGGATGGACGAGTTCGACAAGGCATACGAGGAGGGCACAATGTTCGTGCTGACGCTGCATCCGCATGTGTCGGGTCACCGTTCGCGCATCGTGGCGCTGGAGTTGCTCATTGCGCACATCCAGGCGAAGGGCGCGGGCAAGGTGTGGTGGAGCACGCATGCGGAAGCCGCCGAGTATGTGCGCAAGGCGGCGAAGCTCGGCGAACCGAGGGCCCGCTAGTGCGCGCCGTGTGTCGCTCGGCGATCCTGTCGCTCCTGATCAGCGCCACGCCGGCCTTCGCGCAGCGTGTGGATTGGGCGAACACGAGCGGTGATCCCGGCGCCATGCGCTACGCACCGCTCTCCGACATCGACCGCAACAATGTGGGCCGACTCGCGGTGGCGTGGCGCTGGAACACGGGCGAGCGCAGCGTGCGCGCCGGAGCGAACCAGAAGGCCGCGCGCCCCGGACTATTCCAGGCCTCTCCGATCGTGCTCGGCGATACCATGTACGTGTCAACACCGTACGCGGCGGTGGCCGCTTTGGACGCGCGCACGGGTCGCGAACTCTGGAAGTTCGATCCGGAGATGTGGCGCACCGGGCAGCCGTCGAACGGAACCGGGTTTGTGCATCGGGGCGTCGCCACCTGGGCATCGCCGACGGAGCGACGGATCTTCATCAATGCGCGCTGGAAGTTGATCGCCCTCGATGCCGCCACGGGCAAACCCATCCCGTCGTTCGGCGTCAACGGTGAAGTCGATCTCACCAAGGAGCTGCGCCGCGCCGTGAACCAGTTGCAATACACGAACACCTCGCCGCCGGTGGTCTACGGCGATCTGGTGATCGTGGGGAACGGTGTGGGGGATCGCATCCGCTATCGCAACGATCCACCTGGCGATGTGCAGGCGTTCGATGTGCACACCGGCAAGCGCGTGTGGAGCTTTCACACGGTGCCCGATTCCGGCGAAGTTGGATGGGACACGTGGGAGGACGGCTCGTACAAGTACATGGGACACACGAACGTGTGGGCTCCGATGAGCCTCGGCGCGGCGCGGGGGCTGTTGTTCCTACCGGTTTCGACGCCTACGAACGACTGGTATGGTGGCGATCGCAAGGGGGATAACCTCTTCGCCGAGTCGGTCGTCGCGCTGAACGCCAAGACCGGCGCCCGTGTGTGGCACTATCAGATCGTCCATCACGGTTTGTGGGACTACGACCTGCCGGCCCCGCCGGTACTGGCTACGATCACGTGGAACGGCAAGCCGCGCGATGTCGTCGCCGTGCCCTCGAAGACGGCGTGGATCTACGTCTTTGATCGTGAGACCGGGGCCCCCATCTGGCCGATCGTGGAGCGACCGGTGCCCAAGAGTGACGTGCCGGGGGAACGCGCCGCGCGTACGCAGCCGATGCCGACCAATCCGGCGCCGTTTACGCGTCAATCGGTCAGCGAAAAGGATCTCATCGATTTCACGCCAGAGCTCAAGCGTCGCGCGCTAGAGGTCTTTTCCAAGTACCGGAGCGGCCCGATCTTCACACCACCATCGCTCGAGGGAACGATCGTGATGCCGGGCTCGATCGGTGGAGCGGGTTGGGGCAGCACCTCATATGATCCTGAAACGCACACGCTGTTCGTGAAGGGCACGGACAACCCGGTCGTCTATCGGGTGCAGAAGGGCGTACCAAACGACACCATCGGATTCGAGTACACCGTCGATCTGGTGCGCAGTGGCCTCGGGGTCACGGCCGATCCCGACTCGGGCAAGGCGGATCATGCGCCGCCCGAACAGTTGCCGCTGATCAAGCCGCCGTATGGCACCATGACCGCGATCGATCTCGACACCGGCAAGCGCCGCTGGCAGGTCACCCTCGGTGACACGCCGGCGATCCGCAATCACCCCCTGCTCAAGAACGTGAAGCTGCCGCCGCTGGGAGTGGCCGGTGCCGTGGGGGGTACCGTCACGAAGGGAGGACTGATCTTCGCGACTGGCGGGGGCTCCGTGCTGTATGCCCTCGATACGCGCGACGGCTCCATTAAGTGGCAGTTCGACCTCCCGGCGGGACGGGGCTACGCGAACCCGATCGCCTATCGCGGAGCGAACGGGGTGCAGTACATCGTTCTGGCGACCGGCGGCGGCGACAACGCCGAGTTGGTGGCCTTCTCACTCGACGGCAAACACTGATGCCGGCTGCGTTCCCACATCCCACGTGTGGAGTACACATGCGTCGTTTCTGCGTGCCCCTGTTCGGCCTCGGCGCATCCTTGGCCGCCTCATCGACGGTCGCGGCGCAATCGCGCGCGCTGATTTTCAATCCGGCTGCTCTCACGGCCCAGCAGCAGCTGTCTCGCGAGATCTACAAGGAGCTCGTCGAGATCAATACCGGCGTGGAAACCGGCAACATCACAACCGCCGCGGTTGCGATGGCCGCGCGCTTCAAGGCGGCAGGCATCCCGGACGCCGATATCTTCGTGGGCGGACCGCGTCCGGAGAAGCACAACGTGGTCGCGCGCATCCGTGGCAAGGGTGGCCCGAATGCGCCCAAGCCGCTGCTGCTGCTCGCGCACATCGATGTCGTGGAGGCGCTCAAAGCCGATTGGTCGCCTGACCTCGATCCGTTTGTGTTCACGGAACGCGACGGATACTACTACGGCCGGGGAACGGCCGACGACAAGGCGATGGCGTCGATCTTCGTGGCCAACGTCTACCGCATGAAGCGCGAAGGCTTCGTTCCCGATCGCGACATCATCATCGCGCTCACGGCCGACGAAGAGAGCGGCCCGGCCAACGGCGTCGACTGGCTTCTCAAGAATCACAAAGCGCTGGTGGATGCCGCGCTGGTCATCAACGAGGGTGGTGGCGGTACGCTGCGCGATGGCAAGCCGTTGTTCAACAGCGTGCAGGCGACCGAGAAGATCACGACCAACTTCACGCTGCGCGTGACGAACAAGGGTGGCCACTCCTCGGTGCCGCGTGATGACAACGCCATCACCTCGCTGTCCGACGCGCTCTCGAAGGTCGGCCGCTACAAGTTCGCCATTCAGCTGAACGAGGTGACGCGCGCCTTCTTCTCGCAGACGGCGGCGCTCGAGGAGCCGGCCATGGGCAAGGCCATGAAAGCGCTGGTGGCGAATCCTGCCGATAAGGCCGCGATCGCCGTTGTCACCGACGATCCCAAGTACAACTCGATGCTGCGCACGACGTGCGTGGCCACAGAACTCAAGGGCGGTCACGCCACGAACGCGCTGCCGCAGCTGGCCGAGGCGAACGTGAACTGTCGCGTGTATCCCACGCAGACGGCGCCGCAGGTGCAGGCCGAGCTGGCGAAGGCGATCGGCGACACGACGGTGCAGGTGATCATCCGCTCACAGCGGCCCGCTTCGCCGCCCTCGACACTGCTCCCCGAGCTGATGCAGAATGTCGCGCGTATCACCAAAGAGCTGTGGGGCGAGATGCCCATCATCCCCACGATGAGCACGGGCGCAACGGACTCTCGCTTCTTCCGCGCCCTCGGTGTGCCGGCCTTCGGCGTCTCTGGACTTTTCGCCGATCCCACCGTCGATGCGCGCGCGCATGGTCGCGATGAGCGCATGGGTATCAAGAGCTACTACGAAGGGCAGGAGTTCCTCTATCGCCTCACGAAGGCGCTGAGCACCAACGTGGTCGCGCAGTAGAGGCATCGGTCATGATCCGTCTCGACGCATTGAGCGCACGTTTCCGCGCGGACACCGGGCTGGGTGGCGGTGGTGCGGCTCTCGTACTGACGCGCGGCCTCGAGCGGATCGGGTGGCGCTCGGTTCGTGAGCCTACGCCCGAAGTCCTTGCCAGTTACCTGGTGATGCTGCTCGACGCCTGCGTGCATGAGCATCGCGATCTCGCGGCGCTCACGCATGGCATCGCGGCCGTGTTTCGGGATGCAGGCCCGAATCTCGATGGCGGATTGCCGCCCATCGAGGCGTATCTGCCGGCCGCCGAAGAACTGTTGCAGCATTACATGAACAACGACCTCTCCGAACGCCCAACGCCGATCCCATAAAGGATCGGCGTTGGTACATCTGGATTATCGGACGTTCAGAACGCGGTGATCGCCTCGAGCACGAAGCCTTTGAACCGGCCACCGTTGCGGATGTCCGTACGGGCGAAGCCCGTGTAGCGCTGATCGACGAGTTCACCCTTGAGCTCGAGGCTCTGGGTAATGAACCAGCCCGCGGCGACGTTGTTACGGCGCACGGTGACATCCTTGTTCAGGCCGCCAAGATCGCCTTCGACCGAATTCCAACGGGCGCCGACATACACCTTCTCGCCCGGCAGGAACCGATACACTGCTTCGGCCATGTACTGCTTCACTTCACGCTCGGGAGTGTTGTCCGGCGCCGAGCGACCCTTCGCCGACTCGTACATGCCGAAGAGCTCGAGGCCGTGGAACTTCACGAACGGGTTGATCATGTACGAGTTGCCCTTGTCGCTAAAGCCCGGATTGATGTTGCCTGACGTGAAGTTCGCCGACTCCGTCGCCTTGTCGTTTTCGAGCACGTAGTAGTAGCGCGAACCCGCCCGGTCACCTGAGTACAGGGTGTTGCTGATGGCGCTCTTCTGCGAGCGCACTGAACCAGTCAGGCGAACACGAAGGTCGCTGTTCAGCTGGCGGTCAAATCCAAGCTTGGCCATCAGCGCCGGCGCGCGATCGGCCGGGCGCGCCGTGTTACCGCGAATTTCACCGTTGGTGATCGCCACGACGCCCAACAGGCCTTTGTGGCGGAGCTGCGCCTCGGCACCGACTTCCGTCGTGAAGGCATCCATGATCGCGTTGCCGACGAACGGATTGTAGAGCGCCTGACCATTGTCCGTGCGACGGAAGTGGAAGTCGCCGTAGTTGACTTCAAAGTGACCGATCTTGAGCGTCGCGTACTTCATGAGTGTGTTCAGCGCCGGCAGATCGATGGGCGTGTCGTCGATCTGAATGAAGCCGTCCTTCACCCACGTTTCGTTGTGGTGACGCGCCGAGAGGTACGACGTGAGCTGCACACGGATACCCTTGGCGAGCTGCGCGTGCATGTACAGGTTGGCCGTGGCGTTGTTGAAGCCGTTGCCCATGGTCATCAGGCGGTTGCGGTTCGTGTTCGCCACACTGCCGGCATTGCCCGGCGACGGGTTTACCGCGCCGACGAACACGGAATCCGCGGTGTTCTCGTGGGTCAGTCCCTGGAACTGCTGTGTGAAGGCTGCGCCCCACGCCAGCTTGAATCCGGTGTACGCCACGCCTGCTTCTTTCGGGGCTTCAAACACGTTGATGCCGCGAGCATCGGTCGCTCGAAGGTACTGGATCGACACCGGCGCTTGCGTCGGGATCTTCGAACTGTCGGTGTTCACCGCCGGCTGGGCGCCGATCGGGGCGATTGCCGCACTAAGCAGCGAGAGCGCCAGTAGAACTTGAGTCTTCATCATATAGAGATCTCGGGAGGGGAGCGATGGTGGCCGGACTACCGGTCAGTGTTGAAGCAGGAGGTCGAACTGCACGGTGACGACTTCGCCAACTTTGATGGTGCCCATCATCAGCTTGGGCGGCTTGACGCCCCATTCGGTCATCTTGACGGGCACCTTGCCGGTCACGCGCAGAGCGCCGTCGGCGCGAACGAACTGCACGGGCACCGCAATCAGATGCGACTGTCCGTTCATCGTCAGCGAACCCTGGACGGTCGCGCCCGGCGGCGTTCCTTTCGTGAGGTCATAGCCCGACAAGTTGAACGTGATTTTCGGATACGTCGTGGCGACGAGCGCTTTGCGCATGTGCTCGTTCATCGTGCCGTTCTTGCACTCGAGCTTCTCCACCGGAAACTCGACCTCGAGCGTGCCGGCGACTTTGCGTCCGTCGAGCACCGCGTTCGCCACGCCACTCTCGGCGTCGATTTTCGATTCGATCTTGTCGGCGCTGCACGTCCAGGAGCGCAGGGTAGACGTGCCGTCGAACCAGAGACGGCTGCCGTTCGCGAGCGTCATGCGCTCAACCGGGCTGGTAGTGGCGGCAGTAAGCAGGAGCACTGCCGAGGCTATCGTGAGATGCGAAACGCGGACGCGCATCATGATTTCTCCAGTGTGATGAATCCACCGCGCTGAGCAGCGCGCTGATGGTGGTATATTCGCGCCGTGTCGGGTGCACGACGGTCAGGGCGATCCGGATTGTTTGTGGTGATCCGGCGCGACTTCTGTCGTGATAACCCCTACAGCGCGCAGCAACGGCCTGCAGGCACTGCGTGCAGTTACTGCGTGCAGCTGGCCGGCGACTGTTCGGCGATGGTCGCGGTCGACGTGACGTTGGTCAGCGTCAACGTGGTCGTGCCGATGATCGGCATCCGGCTCATGATGCGCACCGGCATGTGACAGCCGGCCATGTCGAGATTGATGCGGATGACGCCCGCGCCCTGAAAGCGCTTCGGATCACGCACGTGCATATCGAGTACGCGCGTGCGAAACACTCCCGCCGGCGTCTCCACCAGTTCTTCCCCGCGGACGTACACCACGGTCGGATTCCGCGCCTCGTCGAAGTGACGCGAGAACGTGAAGGTGCCGTCGTGCTCGAGCGGAAGGCCGCGCAAAAAGTACATGAACGAGAGTTCGTCCAGCGGCAACGGCGTGGCGAGAGCCTGCGGCGCACCGTTGTTTCGCGCCCACGTGCCGTTGGCGGCGTCGATCTCGACCGTCTCCTGATCACGGGACAGCGGGTGTCTTTCGGTTTTCTCGAATCGTGTAGTCGCAAACGTCGTCGGGTCGATCCACGACGTTGTGCGGTCGATCGCCTTGATTGGCCCGCGCTGCGCCTGCATCACGAACACCAATCGCCACGTGAGCGTGCCGCGCTCCATGACCGGCCCTTCCACGCGCATCTGCCCTTGGCCGACGTTGCCGGCTCGGGACACGTTCACGCGATAATCGAGTACCTCGCCCATCGCGAAGGCCGGCCGACTCGGCGCGCTCAACGCGGCGGCGAGCGCCGGCGCGATCGTCGGCGAAGTCCCGGGGGCAGACACGGGAGTTCCGCTGCGCGCGGCTTGCGCCATCAGTTCTCGCGGACTCTGTGCCGCAAGCACCACGAGCAGCGCGACCGCGATCAGCGCGGGTGAGGAACGGCGACGTTCGAACGAGGCGAGTAGCATTACAGGGAATGCTCGGCGATCGTTGAAGTCGGGATCAGCGGGAACTTCCCCCGTTTTCGTCGGGGTTCCCACCACACGGCCTGGTGTTTTCCGCTACGTCTCTTGTTCGATCACCGGCGCACCCTCCGCAACGATCTCCGACGCGGCAGCCGAGATCGAGGCCATCTGCGTCGCACGCTGGGTAAACCATCGTGGAAGCACAATCGCGTTTCTCGCGAACGCCGCCAGTCCGCCGGCCGCGATCGCCAACGGACCAAACCATGCGGCCGACGGATCAAAGCCGGTTTTAGCGGCCACGAGTCCGGTGAGCGATAGACCGAGCACGGAGAACACGGTGCCCAGCAAGTTGAACATGCCGGCATCGCTCTTCGTGGTCGACAGGCGTAGCTGTTGTCCGCCCCGCGCTGTAGGCTCGAGACTCGCCCGCAGGCGACCGTTCCCCCATTCGCGAAGCGAGCCCGCCCCGCGCACCACGCCACTGGTGCCGAAGGTGCGACGAAAGAGCACCACCATGCGCTCCCATTCGGCGTCGGTCACGCGACGATCGAACACCACGGTGCGCGCTACGCCGACGGGAAGGCCCATCAGTGACTGTCGTTCAGGCGGGAGGTGATCGCCGCGCACAATGGCGCCGGCGGCTCGAGCCACGGCAGCCTTGGAGATCCCGGCTTCTTCGCCGATCGACTGGAGCTCGGCTAAGGTCATGCCGTGCGCCGTCGCTGCATGCGATGGCCCGCTCAGACTCTTCGGCTCATCAGGGCTGTCATCAGCGTCGAGCTGACTTGCGTGCTCGAGAATCCTGGAGATGTCCTGCTCATCAAAGCGACGCGGTCCATTCGAATCCATACAGGAACGCAAGCGTCTGGCGGTCGCCGCCGCAAGCGGTCACGCCGGTAGTCAGTGAAACCCGTACCGCAAATACCACTATGCCTGACTTCGGGCCGTGAACCGCTGTGGCACACTTCGGGATCGCAACGGTCGGCGTCTGCCTGTGAGGGAATATGGAGTGGTTCGTGCGCGCGTTTCTGCGGTCCAGCGTTTGTTGGCTGGCCGCTGGCGTCAGTCTCGGGACGGCGATGGCCGTCCATCCCGCGTGGGCCATCTATCGGCCGGCGCATCTTCACATGAATCTGCTCGGATTCGTGTCGATGATGATCTTCGGCGTTGGCTATCACATCATTCCGCGATTAGCCGGGAAGCCGCTGCATAGCCGCCGACTAGGCATGATTCATCTCTGGATCGGCAACGTCGGACTGCTGCTGTTTGCGCCGGGTCTCATGCTTCAGACGGCCGCGCACGCGGCGGGACCGTGGCTGATCGGCGTCGGGGCGACGCTTTCCGCCACGGGCGCGTACTGCTTCACCTGGCAAGTGTGGCGCACGCTGCAGGAAGTCGCAGTTACGCCAACGCGAGCCCCGGAGGTCCCAGCCAGCGCACCGCGCGCGCGACGGCCTCTGCGTGTGCTCGACGAGCACACGCCGGTCACCGAGGGCTAGTGTGTGACGTCCTCGCCACGTCGTCCACGCCACTTTCTGCCAGGTACGGGCGAAAGGTAGAAATGGCGAGAGCAAAACTCTCGCACCCCATAAGGTTGATGCGTTGGGCCAAAAAAGTCGGCGGACAGCGCTAGCCGCAACAGCGTCCGAGCACGGTCAGGGTGCGGTGTGCCGCCGCGCGCGGCGACGCCAGCGTGTGCACGATGTCGTGCGCTTCGGTCAGGGCGTCGGGCACCAGCGTGTAGTACGACCAGCGACCATCCTTTCGGTCGGTCACAAGGCCCGCCTCCTTGAGCACCTTGAGGTGAAAGGAGAGCCGCGACTGCGCCACATCCAACGCGGCCTGCAAGTCACAGACGCACCGCTCCCCATCGCCCAGCATCTGCACGACCGCCAGCCGGGTCTCGTCCGACAAGGCGTGGAAGATGTTGCTGGACCGGGAAAGGTCGATTTGTGCGGCGATCATACGGTCGAATATATCAGGAAAACTTGATATATGAAGGTCGGCCAGACTGAGCACTGTGGGGTATGTTCTATCTGTACGCTGATTCACCTCTCTCGACGACGATAGACTATGCGCACTACGAATCCCGTTCTGTCCCGCCTGGCCGACGCGGCACGTGCCACCGCCGCCGGTTCGCGCTCGGGTTCCATGACCACCGCCGGCGTGGCGGGCAAGGCCGCGATCCTGCTCGCGGTCGTGCTCTTCTCGGCTGCTGTCACTTGGCAGCAGTTCGCCACGGGAAACCTCGACCTGCTCATGCCGGCCATGCTGCTGGGTGGCATCGGCGGGTTCATCGTCGGCATGATTGCCAGCTTCAAGCCGCAGACCGCGCCGTGGAGCGCGCCGATCTATGCGTCGCTGCAGGGCATCTTCCTGGGCGCGGTGTCGGCGCTGTACAACCTGCGCTTTGCCGGCCTGCCGCAGCAGGCCGTACTGCTCACGTTTGGTGTGGCCGCATCGGTGTTCCTGCTGTACCGCTTCAACATCCTGCGCGCCACGGAAGGCTTCAAGCGGATGATGCTGGCTGCGATGATCGGCATCGGTCTCTTCTATCTTGGCTCGATGGTGCTGTCGCTGTTCGGCGTGTCCATTGGGTACTTCACATCGTCAGGCCCACTCGCGATCGGCATCAACCTCGCCATCGCTGGAATTGCGGCGCTGAATCTGGTGCTCGACTTCGACCGCATTGAGCAAGGTGTGCAGTCGGGTGCGCCAAAGCAGCTCGAGTGGTTCGCAGCGTTCGGACTCATGGTCACGCTGATCTGGTTGTATCTCGAACTCCTGCGCTTGCTGTCCCGCTTGCAGGGGCGTCGCAACTAGTCCGTTTCCCCTCAACGGACAAAGCCCCGGTCGAGTCGATCTCGACCGGGGCTTTTTCGTGGGGCCACGCCATGCGTCATTGCAAGCGGAACAGATAGCTCAGCTTCATGAAGTACTGATCGCGCGTGCGCTGCAGCCGCTCCGGCACGCCGGGGCGATTCGCTGAGAGTGCGTCGCCGTAGCCGACATACACCACGGTGCCCGGTGACGGTAGATACGACAAGAGTACGTCGATGCGTGCGCGCGTCCGTTCGAAGGCGGCGGCCCGTCTGAGGGATCCATCGACGCCGCGCAGATAGATCGGCGCCTCGGTCCGCGTATCGTCGCGCAGCGAATCTTGTGTGACCACCGAGCGCTCACCGATTACGCGCACGAAGAACTGTCGCGTGACCTGATACTCGGTGCGGATGCGAGGCGTGTTGCGCGTGAGGACGCGCGTTCCGTCGCTGCGTCGGTCGAAGGTGTCATAGTTCCAGGTGGCAGCAACCCGCAACTGCTCGGTGGGGCGCAGGTTCAACGTGTTTTGCGTGCTGAAGATCCGTGATGAGCTCCACTCCTGAAAGTTCTCATCGTAGCCGACGACGGCGAAGCCGTTGTAGCTGAAGCGTCGGAACTCGGGGGTGCCGAGCGAGAAGACCCAGTCGCGATTGCCGATTTTCGGAGCACCGGTGTAGGCCACCGTGTCTGTCCGCCCCGCGGCGCCCGGCCGCAACATGACATAATTGCTGTAGAGCGAAGGGTCGTAGCCGAACACCTCGAGCAAAAGTTGCGCGCCCAGCTGCCAGCCACCGCGTAAGCGTGCGTTGCTGCGCAGGTGCAGTTGTCGGTCCTGCGAGCCATCGCCGTTCACGAAGCGGTCGTACTGATACCGGCCCAGCATGAAAAGCTCGGGACTGAACAACTCGACCAGCGCCTTCGGTTTGCCGTAAAAATTCCACCGATGGGTGGCCGAAAGGTTGGCAATGCCGGGGCGGGCGATGAAGCCCGACTGCGCGTCGAAGTCGGGGCTGATCCCGTTCATGGCGTATCGGGCCACGAACCGGCGCCCATTGCGTGAGGCACTCGCATCGAACAACGGGGCGCGCAAGGTGCCGCTGTCACTACCCGTGAAACTGCTCGCGATCTGACCCTGCAAGTTGTAGATGCCCCGCACGAGTCGGCCGTCCACGCCGACCACACGATTCCAACGCTGACCGTCGATCTTGTCGGTATAAGCGACGCCGACGCGACTCTGCGAACCGAGATCGCGCTGCAGGCGGAGAATGTTGTATAGCGGAGAATGCTTCTGGTCGAACGACGCGTCCTGGTTATCCAAGGCCGAGAGCACACCGATATCGAATCCGCCGTACTTGCCCGTGAGTTTGCCCGAGGCAACGGGCTGCGCGATTCGCCTCGTATAGATCAGGCGGTTCGGCGTCGTGAACTGTTCCTGACTCTCCAGGAAGAATGGGCGGCGCTCCGGAAAGAAGACGGCCTGACGCGGATCATACGAGAACTGCGTGGCATCGGCCTCGACCTGCGAGAAGTCCGGGTTTGCCGTGCCCGCTACCGTAAGATTGCTCGTGACGCCCCAGCGCACGCTGCCGCCCAGCTCTGGTCGCGCCCCGTCGTAGTTCCACGCGGACGTGCTGGTGTTGCGCGTGCCCACAGCGCTCGAGGTGATCGTCGGAATCAGGTCCACCGTGAGCCCGCGCCGAAGATCACGTAGCCCCGCCAACACGCCCGACTGCGCGAGGAAGCTGGCGGCGCCGCGCAGTGCTGGCGTCCACGTCTCCTCGTGACCGGACGCCTGAACGGTGCGCGCCACGTTCAACTGCCAACGCTGCTCGTCGCCCGCGCGATAACGTAAACTCTTGAACGGAATCGACAGCTCCACCTGATAGCCGAAGTCCGTGAGTTGTCCCTTCGACTTCCACACGTAATCGGGCGCCAGGTCGGAGCTCTCACGGGCCTTGGCCGACGTGCTCGTGAAGCCGCCGCCCAGCACCGCTCCGGTTTCCGTAAGCACGCCGTCACTTTGAATGCCGAACGGGTTCACGGCAAACACGAATGCCTGTCGGCTGTCGCCATACGTGCCAAGGAACAGCTGAACGTTGTCATCCTGCGTGATCTTGTCCCGATCGGAAAGTGTGGCGCGCACGCTGCCCGGGGCGGCGAAGGCGCGGATGCCGACGTGCAGTTCGGTGGCCGAGTACCACACCAACACTTCGGTGCTGTCCTGCGCGGCGATGCCGTCGGCTGGGAAGAATTGCGAGAATCCCGTGAGCAGCGCGGCGTCGGCCCAGGCCGGTTCATCCAACCGGCCGTCGACGACTACGGCCGCGTCTCGACGCGGCGTGGTCACGGTAAGCTGTCCTCGGCGTCCGTGGAACACGGCGCCGGCGTGACGTGAACCACCGGCTTCGCTGTTCGTACTGGTGGAGGTGGCGGCCGACAGCCCGCCGGAAGTCGACCGTGGCGAGGCAGGCACCGTGGAGGCCGGCGGCACCGGGAGTGCGACCTGCAGCAGTACAGCGAAGAGGTATGACGTGGGCACGTTGCGCGGTGCGAGATCGGTGGCGAGTGGACCGGGTAGTCCGAACTCATCCGGCCATGTTGTCGATGCGGAAACGTAGCACGCGTTCCACCTACTGACATGAAGTCGCCTTCAGCTCATCTTGGTTCGCATAGTTATGCGCTGAGATGTATGCTAGTAAGGTTGATCAGCCGCTCGTGTTCGGTTTGACAACCGAAGGTCCACGGCGACGGCGTCCCCCGCAGTCGCCGGTCGGCGCTCCAGTTCCTTCCCACCCTCGAGGAGACCCGCTCATGCAACACCCCTGGCGTGCACTGCTGGTACTGGCAGGCACGATCGCGGTAGCTGTTCCGCAAGCCCGCGCGCAAAGCGGGCCGGGAACGCTGTCCGTCCGTGTGACCGATGCTGCGAACCAGCGTCCGGTCGAAGCTGCGCGTGTATTCCTCGTCGGCACCACCTTCGCTGGTGCAACGTCTGTAGATGGTCGCCTCATCCTGCGCGGCATTCCCGCCGCTGAGTACACGGTGCGCGTCCTGCGCGTCGGGTACACCGAACAGACCAAGCGGGTGCCGATTGCGGCCGGTCAGACGGTGAATCTCGACTTCGCGATGGCCACCGCGGCCATCAACCTGGCCGCCGTCGTCACGACGGCCACCGGCGAACAGCGTCGGGTGGAAATCGGGAACGCGACGGCCAACATCGATGCCAGCAAACTGCTCGAGACCGCGCCCGTGTCGAACCTGAGCGATTTGTTGAACTCGCGTGCCCCGGGAGTCACGGTCACCAGCGGTTCGCAAACCGGTACTGGTTCCCGTATCCGCGTGCGTGGTATGAACTCCGTCAGCTTGTCTAACGAGCCGATCTGGATCATCGACGGCATCCGTATGACGAGCGACAACGCAGCCTTCAACACGGCAACCGGCAGCGGTGGCACCACCGGCGGCAACAACGCCAGCCGCGTGGGCGATCTGAATCCGGAAGAAATCGAGAATATCGAGATCGTAAAGGGACCGTCGGCGGCCACGCTCTACGGGACCGACGCGGCCAACGGCGTGATTTTGGTGACAACCAAGAAGGGTCGTGCCGGTGCTGCCCGCTGGAACGTGTATGGCGAAGGCGGAACACTCTTCGACAAGAACTACTATCCGGCCGCATACAGCCTGTTCGCGAAGTCCGGTACGTCTACCACGTCGTCTCGGACGAACGGGTGCAGCCTGCAGTCAGTGGGAACGGGCGTCTGCACGGCCGACTCTACCGTTTCGCTAAATATCTTTGACGAGAAAGACCTGACGCCGGTGGGCGTCGGCCTGCGTCGTCAGATGGGAGCCCAGGTATCTGGTGGTACGGAAGCTGTCCGCTATTTCTTCTCCGTCGAAGACGAGAAGGAAACGGGTGTGCTCTCACTGCCGCAGTTCGAGCGCGACCGCTTGACCTCGTCGAAGCAGCCAATTCGACCGTGGACCAGCCATCCGAACGTCATGGCGCGCAAGTCGCTGCGCATGAACCTGAATGCCGCCGTCAACCCGAAGCTCGACCTCTCGGTCGCGACCAACTTCATCAATGTCTCGCAGCGCTACTCGCTCGAGTCGAACGCGACCGCCGGTCTCGGGTCGCATCTGTTCGGCGGTCCTGGCACGCGTGACAACGGCACCGTGTCGGGTCTTGGCACGCCGCTCTTAGGATATCGCGCTTGGACACCTGGCTACATGTGGCAGGAAAAGACCAGTCAGGACGTCAATCGCTTCATTTGGTCAGCAGGTGCCAACTGGCGTCCGTTCAGCTGGCTCGCCAATCGCGCCACGGTGGGCAGCGACTTCACCGGCCGCAGCGATGAAAACCTGCTGCTGAACGGCGAGGGTCCGCCGCTCACGGCCACTACGCGCCTCGGTGCCCGTGGCATCAACCGCGTGAACACGAACAACATCACGGTCGATCTTGGCTCCACCGCGACGTACAACCTCTTCAATCTCAATCTGAAGACGACCGGCGGCGCGCAGTACATCGGCTATCGGTCGTCGTTTGCGCAGACGGGTTCCACCCAGCTGGCGCCCGGCTCGCAGATCGTCGGCTCGGGCACAATCCCGTCGGCAAATGAAGGCACGACCATCCAGAAGACGTTTGGTGTGTACGTGGAGCAGGCCATCAACGTCGGTGATCGCTTGTTCCTGACTGCCGCCGTGCGCAGCGACCAGAACTCGGCGTTCGGTACCAACTTCCAGAGCATCGTGTATCCGAAGGCCTCGGCCTCGTACCTGATTTCACAGGAAGAGTGGTGGAAAGCGCCGTCATTCGTGAACTCTGTACGCTTGCGGTACGCCTACGGTCAGTCCGGCGTGCAGCCGGGCCCGAACGACGCCAACCGCTTCTTCACGGCCAACAGCACGAGCATCGCCGGCGCCGATCAGCCCACGGTGATTCAGGCGGCGCTCGGCAACGATGACCTCAAGCCGGAACGGTCGGCCGAACAGGAAACCGGTTTCGAAGTGTCGATGTTCAATTCGCGCCTGAACGTCGACGCGACGTACTACAGCAAGATCACGCAGGACGCGCTGATCAGCGCCGTTCTGCCCCCGTCGTACGGCATCGTCGCGTCGCAACTGCGCAACCTTGGCTCGGTCAAGAATGCGGGCGTCGAAGTGTCGATCAATGCGCAGCTGCTGCAGGGTGACAAGCTGGGTTGGGACATCAATCTCGCCGGTTCCGCCAACGACAATAAGGTCGTGTCGCTCGGCAACAATCCGCCGCAGATCGGGACCACGTCGCGCATCGTGGCTGGCTACCCGATTTCTGGTCTGTGGGCACGCCCGATCACTGGTTGGGACGACAAGAACAACGACGGACTGCTCACGTATTACGCGGATGCCGCGCGCAACGAAGTGTTCGTTGGCGACTCGGCGATCTTCCGTGGGTATGCCGCTCCGCGCTATTCCGTCACGCTGGGCTCGGGCTGGGATCTCTTTTCCCGCAAACTCCGGATCAGCACCATGTGGGACTACCGTAGCGGCAACAAGTGGTACAACAACACCGAGCGCATTCGCTGCACGCGCCCGAACTGCGCCGGTCGTCTCGACCTGAAGGCCGACTTCATCGATCAGGCCACGAACATTGCGGCCAACGAGCACTCGGCACGCACGCTCGACGGCTATTTCCAGCCCGGCGCGTTTGTCCGTCTTCGCGAAATGTCGGTGCAGTACACCGTGCCCCCAGCCCTCGCCTCGAAGCTCACGCGCGCCAAGTCACTGAACTTCGTGCTTACCGGCCGAAACCTGTTCCTCAGCACCAAGTATCGTGGCACTGATCCAGAGTCGGGCTTCAACACGACCTCCGGCACGGAAGCACCGAATGAGTTCCAGACTGTCGGTCCGCCCAGCTACTTCCTCTTCCGCGTTAACGTCGGCTACTAGGAGATCCGCCCCATGACCAAGAAAATATCCGCGGGCAGATCTACCATGCCGCGACGCTTGCGAACCGGACTCACGCTTGCCGTGGCGATGTCTGCCGCTGCCTGTCAGACTGCGAACGATGAGTTCCTGCAAGTCACCGATCCCGACATCATTCTTCCGGCCGAGGCGGCAACGCCGCAGGCAGCGGTGGCGATCGCCAATGGTGCCATCTCCACCTTCCGCTCCACCACAGGCGCGGGTGAGAGCACGTGGCTGTTCGGCGGACTGCTGGCCGACGAATGGTCGACCAGTTCCACGTTCATTCAGAACGACGAAACGGATCAGCGTCAGATTCAGGAGTTCAATTCCTCGATTACCGGCATGCTCCGCAACCTGTATCGTGTGCGCACGCGCTCAAATCAGGCCATAACGGCACTCGTGGCGTTGCGTCCCGATGCGCGGGCGCTGATCGCCGAGATGTATCTGGCTCGCGGCTTCGCCGAGATGCAGCTGGCGTCGGACTTCTGCAACGGCGTCCCGATTGGCAATGGCAACGCGTTGCCGCCTGAAGACGGTATTCCCAAAAGCAATCAGGAGCTGTTTGCGATCGCGGCCGCCTCGTTGGATTCCGGTCTCACATTCGCGAATGGTACCGACGCCCCGAGCGTGCTGATGAATCGGTCCCTGCGCGTGGTGCGTGCCCGTGTTGCGTTAGCGCGCAATGACTACGCAACGGCAGGTACGCTGGTCACGGGTATCCCCACCGCCTTCCAGTATCAGCACACCTTCTCGGCCACCGCTGGTACCAACACCATCTGGGGACAGGGACTCAGTGCCCGTCGCTACAGTGTGGGTGATAGCCTCGAGGGCAACGCGCGTATCATCCTTGTCCGGAATGCGACGCCGTTTGCTTCAGCGAGGGACCCGCGTCTGCCGGTGACCATTCCGACGTCGGGGGCCATCAACGGACAGGACGGGCAGACCTATACGCGCACCACGACCATGTGGGGTCAGTTCACGGCAGTGGACGTGGTCAACGGAATCGATGCGCGCATGATCGAAGCCGAAGTGGCGCTCAAGGCGGGCAACGTGACATCGTGGCTCGCGATTCACAATGCGCTCCGACTCGCGCCGCCCAAGCTCGGTGAGATCCAGCCCGCCGCCATGACGGCGTTGGTCGATCCGGGCACGGAAGCCAGCCGTGTATCGCTGCACTTCCGCGAAAAGGCGTTCTGGACGTTCAGCCGTGGCCAGCGCTTGGGCGACATGCGTCGTCTCATTCGCCAGTACGGACGCACGATCGACAACACGTTTCCGCAGGGCGTGCACTACAAAGGTGGCAACTACGCCTCCGATGTGAATTTGCCCGTGGTGACTGACGAGCGGAACAACCCGAACTTCAAGGGCTGCACCGATCGGCTCCCTTGATAACGGCGGAGTAGGGAGTACGGAGTAAGGAGTACGGAGTAGGAAGACGGGCCCCCAAACGGTGGAGTGTTCGGGGCCCGTCGTGCGTGATACCGCGTACTCCGTACCCCTTGCTCCGTACCCCTTACTCCGTACCCCGTACTCCATACCCCTTACTCCGTACCCCTTACTCCGTACCCCTTACTCCGTACCCCTTACTTACTTCGGCTCTAGGACCGCCGTCACGCGATCAGCGAGGTCGCTCCAGTGGGCGCGATTGGTTGTGCCGGCCGAGGCGAGCGCAGCGGCGCGTGCTTCACGTTCAATCTCTCGCAGCTGCAAGCGGGCCAGGGCAGGCAAGTCACTCTGCGCGAGTGCTGGCGCCGTTACGAATGGCACGAATCGCGCGGCCGCACCACCACCACCGCCCGGCGGGCCGGCAGCTGGGGCAGTCGGTGGCGAGATGAGCGCTTCGAGACGCTGCACGTACACCCGCTGCAGCTGACGACGGCCGGCGTCTGGTGCGTTGCCGCTGAACACCGTGCGCTTGAGGTCCGACATGTACTCAGCGAGCGGATAGGCGTTCACGACATCGTACTTCTCCGATTCCGCCAGGCGCCCGAGGCGAGCCGACGTGAGCAGCGACGTGAGCACGCCGGCCTGACGCGTCGATACCAGGTTGGTCGGGCCGATCCGCTGCGCGATGCCCGGTGGCGACAGCCACGCCGGCGTGGTGAAGACGTTCGACGACAGAAACGCCAGCGCCGCCTGTTGGCGCGCTTTCGGCACGAGGCGATACACGGCACCGGTCTGTTCGGAGGTCTTGAGGTCCACTTCAACACCGCCGACCATCGTCGCCACGTGGTTCATGTTGCCGAACCAGCGGGCTACGGTTTCCTCATACAGCTCACGGAGCTCGGTGTAGTCCTCACCTGGCGTCGAGGTCCACGCCACCAGATTCGGGATCACGCGCTTGTAGTTCATCGTCGAGAACGTCGACGCCTTGATTGGATCGTCCCCGAGATCTTCCGTCTGATTGCGCGGATCGCCGGCCGCGAGCTGCTGCGACGCGAAGCGATACGGGAACGGGCCGGTCTGCTGCGTGAGCCAGCGATGCAGCGTGGCACGCTCGGCCTCGGCGGTCGGCGCCGCGATCACGCGATAGCCCCAGTTGATCGCGAAATCGTCGAACGGGCCGACGCGACGGATGAAGTCCTTGGGCTGCAGGCCGTCACCCGGCTGCGCGATGTAGTTCTGACGCGCGTAGTCCATGATGGTCGCACTCACGCCGTAGATGCTCGTAAACGACGGACTGCGCAACGAGTCCACCGGGAACGAGGCCGACGCGATCATGTTGTGCTGCAGGCCAAGCGCGTGACCGATTTCGTGCGTGATCACCTGACGCATCGTCTCGCCCATCAGCTCTTCCGGGATGTCGAGCGTGCGCGCCGACGGATTGGCCGCTCCGGTTTCCATCATGAGCCAGTTGCGGTACGAGCGCATGTGGTTGTGGTACCACGTGATCTCGCTGTTGATGATTTCACCAGAACGCGGATCGTGCGTATGCGGACCCGTGGCATTGCGGGTGAGGCTCGCCGCCCAGCGCACGATGGAGTAGCGCGCGTCATCGAGGTCGAAGTCCGGATCGTCCGCCTTCGTTGGCGCATCCTTGGCCAGGATCGCATTCTTGAACCCCGCCTTCTCGAATACCTTTTGCCAGTTCTCCACGCCCTCGCGCACGTAGCGCTTCCAGCGCGTCGGCGTGGCGGGGTCGAGATAGTACACGATGGGCTTGATCGGCTCGACCAGTTCGCCGCGTGCATACGCTGCCGGATCCTTCGGTTCGAGGCGCCATCGCGTGATGAACTCCTGACTCTCGGCCTTTTGCACATCGAGTCCGTAGTTCACGCGGTCCACTGAGAAGTAGCCCACACGCGCGTCGGCGTAGCGCGGGCGCATCGGCGTCTTCGGCAGCAGTACAAACGACTGCCGCGTTTCCATCGTGACCGTCGCCCCATCGGCATCGCTGGGCGGCGTGGCGGCATCAAACGTTTGCACCTGCCGAACTTCGATGTTGATCGGAAAGCCGCGCACACTGCTGATGTAGCTACGCGCCGCGTCGTATCGCCGTACGCCGTAGGTGCGACGCGCGTTCGCGTCAAGCCCCGACGTGGCGGGATTGTCGTTCGCGAAGAAGTCGGTCACGTCGATCACGTACGCGGCGCTGTCGCGTCCGAACGCCGCAATCGGAAAGGCGCCGATGATCGCCGGATAGTTGTTCTGCGCCACGCTGCGCGCGATCGGCAGCGAGTCGTCGGCCACCGCTCCCGTGCTCACACTCTTCAGCAGCACGCGATCGTTCACGCGCTCCCAGCGGATCAATCGCTCGTTGAGTGAGCTGCCCGCACTTTGGAATCCGCCGGCGCCAGCCGGTACTCCAGCCACCCGAGTGACCATCAGGAAGTCGCGCCCAACGAGCGAGTCGGGGACTTCGAAGAAGTAGCGGTCATCGACGCGGTGGACGGTAACGCCGCCGCGTTCGGTGTGCGCCCGTGCCGGAATCACCTGCGCATACGGGCGCGGGCCTCGACGCGCGGCAGCGCCGACGGCTGCGGCCGCGCCTTCTGCCGGTGGCTGTGCGGAGCCGCCCACCGGTGGTGTCTGCTGCGCCAAAGCGACCGGCGCCATGACGGTGCTCGCCGCGGCGGAGAGGAGCACGCCGGCGAGATGGTTACGGGGGAAGTGCATAGGGAACCGGTACGGGGGACAGATCGGGCCAAACACGCCCGGCAATAGTGCCACTCGCTCTACGTACCGGCAACGCTGCGTGATGGATCGCCAATGGCAGCGGCGAGACCCGCGGCGAGACCCGCGGCGAGGGCGTGCGGAGAACGCTATGCGCCCTATACACTCGGCGGCATGCCTACATCGTTGATTGACGGTCTGCAGCGCGCGCTCACCGCGCATCAGGCGGGGCACTTGGCCGAGGCGGAGCAGGGATATCGCGCGGTACTCGCGCGGGACGCGAAGCACACCGATGCAGTCTATTTGCTCGGACTCGCAGTGTACCAGCTCGGACGGGTCGCGGAGGCCGTCCCGCTCCTGCAGCGAGCCGTCGCGCTCGCCGACCACCGGGCCGACTTTCACAATGCGCTCGGTGACGCATGGCGTGCCCTTGGCCAGCTGCCGGAGGCCATTGCGTCGTTCCGCGCGGCAATCGTGCGGCGCACCCCGTACGTGGACGCGCAGCTCAATCTGTCCACGGCGCTGCAGCAGGGCGGACGGCTCGAGGAGGCGCTGGTCATGCTGTTCGAGGCCGTCGCGGCGTATCCCCAGGAAGGCGCGCTGCGTGGGCGCCTGGCCATGCTGCTCCAAGGGGTTAGCCTTGGATCGGGCAATCCACTCGTGCGATCAGTCCTGTTGAGCCTGTGCCGCGACGAATCGATCTCGGCGCAGGCGTTATCCGGCGCGATGCTCGGACTCGTGAAAGCAACGCCGGCCTACGCCGCGGTTGCGGCGGCGCTGCGGCACGGTGAAAACGTACTGCGCGTCGCATGGCAGGACGTGCAGGAGATTGCGCACGACGAAGTCTTGCTCGCCGCTTTGCCGCGCTTGGTGGTGACCGATGCAGACATCGAGTGGGTCTTCACGAGACTTCGAAAAGCGCTGTTGTTGGCGCCGACCGAGGTTGCGTCGAGTTGCTCGCGGTTCATCGGTGCACTCGCCTCGCAAGCGTTCAATACCGAGTACTGCTGGGCTGTCGATGCCGAGGAGCGGGTCGCGCTTGAGGAACTGCGACGCAGTGTCAACGATGCCTTGCGTGATGCGGAAAACCAGGCCGATTGCGAATGGGCAATCATGCGCACCACCATGTACGACACGTTGCGGCAGCTCCCGGCATGGCGCACGTTCAGAACGGGCGGGACCAGCACGTGGTCTGACGTCATGGCCAGACTCGTGCGCGAACAGGTCGTGGATTATCACGCCGAGCGGGCGATCGCCGACGCGCTGCCCGCGCTGACGTCAATCTCGGAAGGCGTGTCGACGCTCGTCCGTGAGCTGTACGAGAAGAACCCGTACCCGCGTTGGGTCACGCTTCAGAAGCCCGCAGTCACGTCAATCCCCGCGTTCGTACGGGCGTTGCGTCCCACCGACTCGGCGCTACCGGAAACACGGCGCATTCTGGTGGCTGGCGGCGGGGGCGGTCAGCAGCCGGTGCAGACGGCGCTCTCGTTTCCTGATGCCGTGGTGTCGTCTATCGATCTGAGTCGATCCAGCCTTGCGTATGCCGCTCGCATGGCGGCGCGAGATGGCGTGACGAAAATGTTGTGCGCGCACGGCGATCTCCTCGCCCTTGACGAATTGGTCGGATCGTTCACGATCGTATCCTGCTCCGGAGTATTGCATCATCTTGCCGAGTCACTCGACGGCTGGCGCCGGTTGATCCGTATACTCGAACCGCACGGCGTCATGAAGATCGGCCTCTACTCGACGGCGGCGCGACGGCAGATCGACGCTGCCCGAGAGTTGGTGCGGCAGGGCGCGTTCGCCGCGACGGACGAGGGCATTCGCGCCAGCCGACAGGCCATCCTCGCGTTGCCGTCGGTGCATCCGGCGCGTGGAGCGCTGTCGTTCATCGACTTCTTCTCGATGAGCGGTTGCCGAGATCTGCGCATGCACGTGCAGGAGCTATACGGTGACAGACATCGAGCGCGATCTGGATACGCTCAAGCTGCGCTTCCTTGGCTTTCAGGTCTCCTCGGCGGTGCAGACACGATTCCTTGTCGAGCATCCCGGGCAGTGGCTCGAGCTCGCCGCTTGGGAGGCGCTCGAGGCCGCGCACCCCGATACGGTCGCCGCAATGTATCAGTTTTAGTGTTGTCCGCGGTGAGAGCGCCTCTTGCCCGCCTGCGCCGACTCGCCAGCCTCGCTCTGCTGGGCGCACTCATTGCATGTGTGCCGTGCGGAGTTCCGTCGGGGTTCAGACCGGTGAAACCCGCGCGTCCCTGACGCTCGCCGGTCCCTTCCATCATCTTAGAGGTATGCTGCAATCAATTCCAAGCTTGCTCGCGTGGATCCTCGGTACCAGTCTCGCGGCCATCGGTGGTGCCGTCACCGCCAAGTCGGCGAATGAGTTCTACCAGATTCTTCAGAAGCCGCAGTGGGCCCCGCCCGGGTGGCTGTTCGGCCCAGCATGGACAATCTTGTACATCCTCATGGGGACCGCCGCGTGGCGCGTCTGGCGTGAGGCAGGGTTCAACGGGGCTAAGGTCGAGTTGTCGTTGTATGCAGTACAACTCGTCTTCAACATGGCGTGGAGCTACTTCTTCTTTGTGCGACGAACGGGACTCGGTGCCGCCATTGAAGTGGTAAGCCTCTGGATTCTCATCGCCATTACGCTCGTGCTCTTCTGGCGACGCGACACCATCGCAGGGGTGCTCTTTGTGCCGTATCTCACGTGGGTCACTTTCGCCACTGCGCTCACGGTGGTGGTGTGGCGTCGTAATCCGACGCTTCTGTAGTGACGACTCGCGTGCCGTACTACGGTCTCCGCGATACGGTCTCCGTAATTCGGTCTCGACAATACGGTCGAGCTCGCTAGAGGGCGGTGGTGATTCCGTGCGGGATGTCACGCCGCCGCGCATCGGGGGAATGGAAGTTGCTCTAGCATGAGGACATGTCCTATGGCCTCGTGTTCGGCGCGCTCCTCGCCGTGTTGTGCTTTGTCGGATTCATCGGCGGACTCGTGTGGTGGGTTCGTCGACCGATCTCGTCACGTCGTCATTCGAATGGTGTGCTGCCGCTCTTTGGGCACGACCGCGCCGTGGTCTATGCACGGGCCGAAGACGACGACGAGGAGGGCGAGCGCGCGCAACTGATCATGGCGCGTGCTCCCAACTGGTCTGCGGCGGGCAATGGGTCCGCCGCAGCCAATGGCGCGGCCAACGGGTCGGCCGCGACGGCGGCGCCGCGCTGGTCGAAGCCTGCGGCGCGTACGGAGTATGCGTCGGTGCCGGACGCCCCCGCGCTTGACGCGACGGCGTTCGACGGGCAGTCGATTCGCTACAGCGTACCGACCGACAGCACACTGCAGTTTCTGCCGGGACGTCTCGAGGTCGTCGGCGGTCCCGATGTCGGGCGCGAGATTCGCTTCGTGCGTACGCCAGGTCGTGATGCAATCGAGGTCACATTCGGGCGCAATGAAGGGCCGCCGTACCGTCACGTACAGCTGCACGACGCCACCGTGAGCCGAGCCCATGCTCGCATGCGATTCCGTGATGGACGGTGGTCGCTGTCCAACCTCTCCGCCACCAATCCCGTGCTGCGCAACGGCCTCGTCGTTGACGGCGACGTGGACCTTCCGCTTGTCGAGGGCGACCGGATTGAGATGGGCGAGGTGGTGTTCCGGTTCCACGTCTGATGGTGGACGATCGCGGCGAAGCGGCGGTCGTCGCTGATCTCGACGAGGAGTACGAGATCGTCGCTGAGTTGGGCCGCGGCGGTAGCGCCGTCGTATATCGCGCGCGGGATCGCGCGCTCGGCCGCGACGTGGCCATCAAGGTCGTCCGCGGTCGCCCGGGTGGACTCGATGATGAACTGATCGCGCGATTGGGGCGTGAAGCGCGCATGGTCGCACAATTACAGCATCCGCAGATCGTGTCGGTGCATGCGGTGAAGCGATTGCCGGATGGACTCGCATTGATCATGCAGTGGGTGCCAGGCCGCACGCTCAAGCAGACCATTCTCGAAGAAGGGCCGCTCGCCCCCGGGCGTGCGGACGCGCTCCTGCGCGACATTGCGGCGGCGCTGGCGTACGCGCACGCCCATGGCGTCATCCATCGCGATGTGAAGCCAGAGAATATCTTTCTCGATGCCGTGAGCGGACGAGCGCTGCTGAGCGACTTCGGCATTGCATCGTCGCGTGAGTTCGATTCGCGACTTACCATGACGGGCACCGCGATAGGCACACCCACGTATATGGCGCCCGAGCAGATCGATGGTGCGCCCGCGGACGCACGATCGGACGTGTACAGTCTGGGGCTGGTCGCGTGGGAAATGCTCACCGGACACCGACCGTGGGAAGGGGACTCGCTGTACAATGTGATCTATCGGCAGAAGCATGAAACGCTGCGGCCGATCGATGATGTGCGCACCGACGTTCCCGAGCGGTTGCAGTATCTCATCGAACGCGCGCTGCAGAAGCGCCCCGGTGCGCGCTGGGCGGGCGCGGATGGATTGCTGGCTCAATTGGAAGGGAGTGTACTCCCTCCCGATTGGACGCACTGGCAGGTGGCGCATCGTCGTCGACAGGAGGTGCGCGACGCAGAGCGCGATGCGCGCCGACGTGGGTCGCGCGACGGTCCCTCCGCCGCACACGCCGCGGCACCGGCGGGCCTGTTCGCGACGGCGCTGCAAACGATCCGCTTCCGGCGCCCTGATCCCGAAGGCGGGGCGTCCGCTCTGACATTGGACCGCGAGCGCCAGCATGCCTTGGGCACGAATCCTTCGGACGCGACGCCCACCGAATTGGATGCGAGCGCGTGGAGCGCCAGCACGGTCCATTCGCGTGTGGACGTCGACGATCAACCGACATGGATGCAAGACGGAGACGATGATGCGGAGGTCGAGTCGCTGTTGCGGGGCCGTCGGTGGGCGGCACTCGGCGTTGTCTTTGTGGCGCTGCTTGCGGTGACCGGCGCATGGCTCGTGTTCGGCCCTTCCCTCACGCACGGCCGGGCGGACAGCGCGTTCATTCCCGCGCTCGACGAACGCGCCGCCCGCGAGTTGCCGGTCGGACTGCCGGTTGCAGCGCCGGTTACAGCGCCGGTTGCACCGTCTCTCGCAGTGCCCGCGGTCGCGGTGGCACCGTCGATCCGCGACCCCTCAAGTGACAGTCTGGCCGGGTTGCTCGATGTCGCGTCGGATGATGACGCGTCGGACTCCGTCGTGGCGCGGAAGCGTCCGAGGCGTCCGATGGCCGCGCGCGCTGGCGCCGCGTTCGTCGCTCCGGTCCCCGTTGAACTTGCGCTGCGAGCGACCTCCGATGCCGGCCTCATCGCAGCCGGCGGCCGGCATTCGTGCGTCGTGCGCGACGCACGACTCACCTGCTGGGGGGCGAATGATGACGGGCAGTTGGGCAGCGGCGCGTTCGAGGACGCGTCGTTCCCCGCTGCCGTGCGCGGTGAGCTGCGGTATACACAGGTATCGTCCGGTCTCTCGCACACCTGCGCGCTGGCGCGTGAGGGGGACGTCTACTGCTGGGGCAGTGACGCGTTCGGACAGTTGGGAGACGCCACTCGCACCTCACGAAGTGCACCGGTGCGTGTCGCGTCGAATCTGCTCTTCACATCCATACGTGCGGGGCGTGATCACAGCTGCGCGCTGACCATCGACGGCGTGGTCGCCTGTTGGGGCAGCAATGCTCGTGGGCAGCTCGGCGACGGAACGACCGTCACGCGCGCCACGCCGACCGGCGCCGCAACGTCATTGCGGTTCATTGCGGTCACAGCCGGATGGCAACACAGCTGTGGCCTCACGCGCGACGGTACCGCGATCTGTTGGGGTGACAACACCAGCGGGCAGTTGGGCGACGGTACCGTCGTCTCCCGCGCCACGCCGCTGCCGGTGTCAGGCTCGACGCGCTTTACCAGCATCGCCGCCGGCAGCCATCAGACGTGCGCGATTTCCACCGTCGGATCGCTCTGGTGCTGGGGCCGCGACGGTGCTGGCAGCTCGCCGGGCATGCCGCGCACGGAGCCGAGCCGCGTGGCGACATCGGCGGCATTCACGTCGGTGGTCGCGGGCACCGTGCATGTGTGCGCGCGATCGACTACGGCCGAGGTCTGGTGCATGGGCCGTAATGGCTACGGGCAACTTGGCGATGGCACCCTCAGCGATCGCAGCAGTCCAGTCAAAGTGAGCGCACCATCCACGTTCACGTCGGTGAGTGCCAACGGCGCCCACACCTGTGGTGTGCTCACGAGCGGTGAGACGATGTGCTGGGGATACAACATCGACGGACAACTCGGCGATGGCACCCGAAACAATCAGCCGCGGCCGGTCCGCGTGGGGACTCCGCGATGATCGCGAACTGGTGCAGTACTGCTTCACGATACTCGGCGCGGCGGTTCATGCACGCGCTGCTGGTCGCCTCGGTCAGCACGGCCCCACTGGCGTGCGGGGGCGAATCGTCCACCACGCCGTCGTCCGGCGCGATCAGCACGATCACGCTCTCGCCGCAAACACTCACCCTTGGCGTCGGCAGCAGCGTGGCGCTCGACGTGTCAGTGCGGGATGCCGACGGTCAACCCACGAACCCGCGCACGATCTTCTGGTCGAGCAGCGATGCAGCGATTGCGCGGGTCTCCGCCGCAGGATTGGTCACGGCGTTGGCACCGGGCTCGGTGCAGATTTCGGCCACGGTAGAGGGCAAAAGTGCCGTCGCCAATGTGGCGGTCGCTCCCACGTCGGTCGCCAGTGTTCAGCTGTCGAGCGTGGAGCTGCGCCTGACCACAGGCCAACGTGTGCAACTTACCGCCAGTGCACGCGACGCATCGGGCGCGCCCTTGAGTGGACGCGTGGTCACCTGGACCGTGAGTGACGCCAGTATCGCGGTGGTGGATAGCACCGGTGCCCTGACGGCGCTCGCGCCTGGAGGCACCACCGTGACGGCTGCGAGCGAAGGGCGGACAGCCACGGCAGCCGTTTTCGTGACGTCGGTTCCGGTCGCTACCGTTGTGCTCACGCCGTCCAGTACCTCGATCGTGGAAGGCCAAACCACGCAGTTGCGCGTGGAAACGCGCTCGTCGACAGGCGTCGTGCTGTCGGGACGCACGATTGCTTGGTCGTCGTCGAACGCGTCGGTGGCCAGTGTGTCATCGTCGGGTCTCGTAACGGGCGTCGCTACTGGAACGACGACCATTACCGCCTCGAGTGAAGGCCGATCGGGTTCGGCGTCAGTCACGATCACCGCGCGCCCGGTGAATGCGATTGTCGTGTCGCCGTCGCAGCTGTCGCTCATTGCGGGGCAGGCGGTAGCGCTGACGGTGCAGATTACCGACGCCCAGGGTAACCTGCTGAGCGGACGACCCGTGACCTATCGCTCCGACAGCGTCGGAGTTGCGTCGGTGTCGGCGAATGGTGCGGTGACCGCCGTCGCACCCGGGAGTGCCACGATTACGGTGACGAGCGAGGGGCGCAGTGCCACGGTGCGTGTTGTTGTGTCGGCCGTGCCTATCTCCAGCATTCGCGTGACACCTAGTCTGGCCACGTTGACAGTCGGCGACGACACGGCGTTGACCGCCGTGACACTGGACGGGTCGGGCGCCGCACTCTCTGGTCGGGTGATCGCGTGGAGCAGCGGATCACCGAGTGTGGCAACGGTCTCGACGTCGGGCCTCGTCACCGCCGTCGGCGTGGGCAGTGTGATCATCCTTGCCCAGGCAGAAGGTCGCACCGGCTCGGCAACGATCACCGTCAATGCACCGCCGATTGCTGTGGTCACGGTCGCACCCTCGACGGTATCCGTTGATGTGGGCGGCACCGTCGATCTCGCCGCAACGGTGAATGACGCCACGGGAGCCACCGTGTTTGGTCGTGTCGTACTGTGGAGTTCGAGCGTACCGTCGGTAGCGACCGTCTCGAGCACCGGGCGCGTGAGCGCCGTGGCCGCCGGCACGAGCACGGTCACCGCCACGGTCGATGGCAAGTCGGGCACGGCTCAGATCACGGTGACGCCCACGCCGATCGGGACAGTAACCGTGGCACCCGCCAGCCGTACGCTCGACGTCGGCGGTACCGTCGATCTCGTCGCTACCGTGCTCGATGTGAATGGCGTGGCGGTTTCGGGACGCACGGTCACCTGGAGTTCGAGTGCCATCGCGGTCGCCGCGGTATCGAGCACTGGGCGCGTCACTGCGCTAGTGCCGGGAACGGCCACCATCACCGCCACGGTTGATGGAAAGTCGGGCACGGCGCAAATCCTCGTCTCGACGCCTGCTGTGCAAACGGTTGGGCGAGTGACCGTAAGTCCGGCATCGGCCACGATCAAATCGACGGGACCGTCGGATCGTACGGTGCAGCTCAATGCTGTCGTGTACGCCGACAGTGCGAGCGGCGGCAGCGCACTGACGAATGCGATCGTTGTCTGGAGCAGCAATGCGCCGTTGATCGCGACGGTGAGTGTCACGGGGTTGGTCACCGCGATCTCCGAGGGCACCGCCATCATCAGTGCGACGAGCGGGACGAAGAGTGGCACCTCCACCATCACGGTGGTGAAGCGATGAGCGCTCCCCGGCTGCGACCGCTGCTGACGATACTCTTGATTGGTGGGGGCGTCGCGCAACCGGCTCGTGCGCAGCCGATCACGCTCTCGATCAAGCGCACGTTCGCGTCGGACGTGGTCGCCGGGTGCTTATCCACAGTCAGTGCCATCGCATCCCTACCGCGTGATGCGGCGGAAGCCCGACGCGTGTACGCGTCGGGTCAGGAGATGGCATTGCAGGGCGACCCGCGCGGGGCAGGCGTCGCTTTTGCGCGTGCGTCCGCGCTCGATCCCGCCGACGATCGCATCGCGTATGCCTTTGCGCGCGTGTTGGAGGAGGCCAACGACAGCTCGTCGGCGCTGCGTGAGTACTGTCGAGCGCTACGACTCTCGCCCGCCGGACGTGATCTGGCCGACGTCCGCGCGCGCATCACGCGACTCACACCGCCTGCATCATCCGACGCACTGCGCCGCGCGCGCGAGCGCTTTAGTGCGGGCGTCGTGGCGTTCGACGCCCGTCGATATGAGGAGGCGCGAGGGGCATTCGACGATGCGGCGCGCGCCCTGCCGCAGGAGCCTGAGGCACGATTCAATCGGGCCGTCGCCGAGAGTCAACTCGGTGATCGTTCAGCCGCGCGTCGCGAGTTCACCACCTACCTCGCGCTGCGCCCCGAGGCGACGGACAGGGCACTCGTACAGCGGTCGATCGACGCACTCGGCCGGCCGCAGTTTTCAGCCGGAACGGCATTCGCCAGCGGTCTCGTGCCGGGTGTGGGACAATTCTACACGCGCCGTCCGGCCAAGGGGCTCGCGGTGCTCGCGCTCGTGGGAGGAGCCGCCTACGCCGCCATGCACACGGTCAGTCGGAGCCTGACAGTGGCCTATGTCGATCCAAACGGGGTGCCTGCGCCGTACCTCGTGATCGTCGAGGAACGCCCCTACCGGTCCGCAGGCCTGGCGGCCGGGGCAGGGATCACGATCGCGGCGGCCCTCGAGTCCGCCTGGTTTGCGAAGCGGGGGCCTGTGCAGTTTCAGATCGCACCCGGCGGCAAGGGCGCCGGGCTCGCCTTACGATTCTAAGACGGCCCGTCTAGCAAGCATTCACTTGCACCTTACATCAGCTGCGTTGCCAGGGCTGACCGCGGCCGGTGAACGCTCAGCTGGAAGATTCTTGCTCCGCTTGCTCGCCGTCACGTAGCGCGGATGGGTTTGGTGTCCAATCCTTCACTGTCGGTTACGGAGTCGAATGCCAACCGTCACTAGGATGGCCGCGAATCGCTCGTTGCGAATTCCCGGCGACGCTCGGCACCGTGCTCTTCACAGTAGGGCTTGCTCCCTCGGCCGCTCGATCCCATGGCCTATCTTCGCTGCACCGCATGTGGTTCCAAGGCGTTGGTCGCTGCCTCGCAGTGTCCGCGCTGTGCTCACCCGTTCAACCTGCTGAGTTCACGCGGTGACCGGGTGAAGCTGTCGCGTTGTCGTGGCTGTGGAATCATGCATCGCTTCGACGCCACCTGTCATTGGTGCGGCGTGCTGCCCAAGGCGTCGTGGCAGTCACCCGCCGTGTGGCGATCGGCGGCGGCCGTCCTCCTCTCAATCACCGTCGCCGGCGCCGCGTGGCGGTATGGATCGCCGCTGCGCGTGGATTTGATGCAGCGACTGAATGCGGAATCGGTGACGGTCGGTCAGGTCGCGACCAGTGAGCGCGCGCCAGCCGCACCGCCGGGTGAAACGGACGCCCTGGTGTCTGCGGCCGCCAACGCGATGACGCTGGCGGACAGTCTCGCGACAGCGTCGGCGAGTTCGACGGACAGCATCACCTGGACGCCGGCGGTGGCGCGCACCTGGGTGAACGTGCGGAACGACGCGAGCCGTGGCGGCGAAGTGGTCGGTGTCATCAAGCCGGCGTCCCGCGCCATGCTGGGCACCGATCGCGCCGGCTGGAGACAGGTGCGTTCGCCCGATGTCAACGGGTGGGTCGATCCGCGTCTCTTCGCTCCGGATTCGCTGCAGACTCGCGGAGAATGATCGCGAACGCGTCCCGGCGTGCGTTCACGCTGATCGAAGTGTTGGTGGTGATCGTGGTGATCGCCGTCCTCGCCACCTTTGTGGCGCCGAGTCTCTTTCGCAATGTGAACGACGCTCGTGTGGCGACGGCCAAGGCGCAGATCGAAAGCTTTGGTACCGCGCTGGACGCGTATCGGCTCGACAGCGGCCGCTATCCTACCACCACGCAGGGGCTCGCCGCGTTGTGGCAGAAGCCGGTGATCGATCCGCCGAGTGGGTGGACCGAGCCGTATCTGCGGAAGCCGGTCCCCGATGATCCGTGGGGCCGTCCGTACCTGTACGTCGCGCCGGGCAAAGTGAATCCCGGCAGTTACGACCTCCTCACGTACGGCGCCGACGGTCAGCCCGGCGGTGAAGGCGACAAGGCCGACATCACCAGCTGGAAGTAATTGGTGGTCTGGCGCACACGCTTCGCGCCGGCACCGACCGGGTATCTTCACCTCGGCCACGTGGTCAACGCGCTTCACGTGTGGGGGCTCGCCCGGGCATTCGGTGGCGACGTGCTGCTGCGCATCGAAGATCACGATCGGACACGTTGCCGCGACGAATACGAAGCGGCGCTGCTCGATGATCTCGACTGGCTCGGCTTTGCGCCTGACATCGGCAGCACCGACAGCTTTCGCGCGTCGCGGCGAGGCCGAGCGCACGCGTCACCTCATGCTCAGCGTCAGTCGGATAACGACGCGCGCTACGCGGCGGCGCTGGCCACACTTTCTGAATGCGGACTCACCTATGTGTGCACGTGCACGCGGCGCGATGTCGCGCGCCACGCTGCGCGCGCGCCAGGTGAAGAGCCTCGTTATCCGGGCACGTGCCGCGATGCGCAGCATGCCGACGCGGAATCGCTGGCGCGTCGTGTACGCATCCCCGACAGCGAGGCGCTATTCGAGGATGGCCGTCTCGGTCTGATGCGGCAGTCGCCGGCCGAGCAGTGTGGTGACGTGTTGGTGCGTGATCGACACGGCCAGTGGACGTACCAGTTCGCCGTGGTCGTCGACGACATGGCCCATCGGATCGATGTGGTGATTCGTGGCGGAGATCTCCTCGCCAGCACGGGGCGTCAACTGCGGCTGGCGGCGCTGCTCGGGCGTGGGCGACCCCTGCGATGGTGGCACCATCCGCTGTTGGTGCACGCCGACGGACGTAAGCTCAGCAAAGCCAATCACGACACGTCAATTCGCGAGCGCCGCGCCGCTGGTGCACACGCGGCGGGATTGCTTGGAGAGGCCGCGTTCCTTTCGGGATTGCTGCCGGCAGCCCGAGATCTCTCGATCGATGAACTGCCGGCGTTGTTCCAATCGCGCGTGACTCCGTTCAGCGGGTCGTGAGCAGGCCGATCACGACGAGCAGGATCCACTGCGGACCCTTGTAACCGTCCGCGCGATCGTCGTACGACTCATCGAGCGAGTGCGCGCCGCGCCCTACGCCGCCGCCATCGAGCGTTACCGCTGCAATCCCCTTGGAAATCGGAATATTGGCATCGGTGCTCGAGATCGTGAGCGGTGCATAGACGTTCATGGTACGCGCCGCCGCCAGCGACGTCCGCACGATGAATGACGTGTCCGCCGTCGTTCCGGCCGGACGTAGGCCGGTCGTGTCGATCACCAGCGCCAAAGGCACTGTCGACTTCGGCCAGCGCGCCTTTTCCTCGGCCAACGCCTGCCGCAACGCCACCTGCAACCGGGCGTCGATGTCGGCCAGCGCTGCCGCCGACTCACTGCGCAGATCGATATCCATGACGCCTTCGGCGGAAATGGAATTCACCGAGGTGCCGCCGGACACGAGACCGACGTTGAACGTGACCTTTGGATTCGTCGACGCCTCGAGCTCGGCGATCTTCGCGATCGCACGGCCCATGGCGTGAATCGGATTCGGCATGCCGAACGCGCCGTAGCTATGGCCGCCTGGGCCCTTGTACGTCACGCGATAGCGATTGCTGCCAACCGCCCCGTTCGTGATGCCGAAGCCGGTGCCGTCGATCGAGATGAACATGTTGATCGAATCCTTCAGCGGTCCGCTGAACAGGGCTCGCACGCCGCGCAGGTTGCCCGGTCCCTCTTCGCCCATCGTGCCGACGACCAGAATGCGGCCGTTGAACGGGATCTTGTTGGCGACGATCTGTCGCGTCGTGGCGAGCACCGCGGCCAGTCCACGGCAGTCGTCGCCGATGCCGGGCGCCGTGAGCTTCGTGCCTTCGCGCTTCACCTTCACATTCGTGCCCTCGGGAAACACCGTGTCCAGGTGCCCGCTCAACACCAACGTCGGTCCCGGTCCGGTGCCCTTGATCTCACCGATCACGTTGCCTTCACGGTCGATGCGCAGCTTCTGCACGCCGAGCGCCGCGAGCTTGTCGCGGAACGCCGCGGCGCGCGCGGCCTCCTTGAACGGCGGCGCGGGAATCTCGCAGAGCGCGACCTGCTCGGTGAGCGTCCATTCGTTCTCGCTTTGCAGCGCGGCCATCGCCTTGGCCACGGCAGGCTGCTTGGCGAGTCGGTCGAGCGCGGCCTCGGTGGGCGTGGCCTTCGCGGCGACCTTGGGCTGCTGCGCGTGGCCGGTGGCTGGCGCTGCCAGCGCGAGAGTCAGAAACGACAGCAGCGCCGGGATCGTGGTGCCGGCGCCGCGAGGCAAAACGAGAGAGGACATGACGTCAGGAGCTGATCGTGATCGTGCCGGCGGTGGTGTTCGAGGCGACGGTGAATTCGAACAGACCGTTGGTTCGCTGGCCACCGGTCCACGCGCCGCTCACATTGAACGTGGCGCCATGGTTCGGGCAACGGAAGCCCGTCCCGCTGATCGCGACGGTGGTGCCTTGATGGGGGCAAATCAATGAGAACGCGCGGTACTGGGTCGTGGAGGCGCGAACCACCGCGATCGGGGTTCCGGCACCGCTGATCACCGCGATCCCGCCCACGATGCCAAGGGCCGCGTAATTCGCCAGCGTCACCGTTGTGCTCACGTTGGACGGCCCGGTGGGACTTCCGCCGATACCGTCGCCGCACGCGGTCAGGACGGCGGTAATGGCCAGCGCGGAACTCGTGGCCAGAAACTCCCGCCGGTTCACGCCGGCGCCGCGGCACTTCGTACAGTCGGACATGACGACTCCCTCAAGAGAAGAGATCTGGCCGATGTGGCTCAGACTTTGACTAGTGCAGCCGCCCACTTCGCCGGGTCGACGTCACTCTCGAACGCGACATCGGGATCGACGACGATCTGCGCGCCGTCGCGCGTGATCGGCAGGCGGTCCATGTTCCGCGTGGCGCGGCCACTGACGAACGTTCCGTTGGGCAGGTACTTCGACTTGTGACGTGGGCACTGAAAGCCAGCGTTCTTCGGCATTGTCTTCAGGGCAGTGTTCTGGTGCGGGCACGACAGCGCGAAGGCGAACACCTCGCCGTTGGAGCGGCACAGTATCACCTCGTTGGCGCTGTCGATCGAAACGCCATCGGCGGCCGGCAGGGCGTATCGCACGCTGCCGCCCGGCGCGCGCGGCGCGAGCGCGGCGATGGCGTTCACCGGCCCCACGGCGGAGAGGGCCGCGATCGAGGCCGCGCCGGTGAGGGCGGTGCGCAAGAAATCCCGGCGCCCCGAACACCCGGAGCAGGACGAGTGGGAGTCAGTCATACGACGGTATTCCGTAGCGAAAAAGACGAGGGAGAAGCATCAGAGAAGCATCAGATTTCGGAGAGCACGACGCCAAGGAGTACGACCGAGAACCACGCGATGAGGCTGATGGTCGCCGATCGTTTCAGCACGGCCCATGGAAGGTGCGGACTCGGCCACTGCGTCGTCTTGTCGATCATCACGCCGGCGTCGGTCGCGGCGGTCAGCACCCGCGACTCAGTCCGCCGCATATAGGCACCGTTCGCGATCAACACCGTGAACATCGCCATCTTGCTCCAGAACACTTTCGACACGGCGAAGGTCCCGATGTCCGACGTCGCAAGCGCGATGCCGCTCGCCACCATCACCACGATCGAACCGATCACGATGGCATGCGTGGTCCGCAGATCCGCCGCCGCGGCCTGATACGCTTCTCGCGTACCCGGAGTGGCGAGCAGCACGCGGCGATCGGCCGCGATCGCGATGCCGCCGCCGGCAAACAGCGCCAGCACGTGCACGGCGAGGATCGTGGTGGGGATCCACGCGCTGTCGGCATAGAGCTCCGACCACGGGAGCAGCAGGGACGTGAGGGTTTCGAGCATCAGAGTATCGTTGGCAGAGAAGGGGTCAGTTGCCGATCAGCATAAGCAGCCAACTCACTGTCGAAACCCCCATCGAACCGAGCGCCACGTTCCGGTGCTTACGGCGCGCGTTCAGGTCTTCCTCGGCATCGTCCGCGAGCTTGGTGCCGGCATAGGCAAAGCCGCCGCTGGCAGCGGTGAAGAGCACACTATGGATGATCCGGCGGGTGCGCCCATTGGGATCCTTTCGGCCTTCCCAGAGGTTCCACCCTCCGGTCACGGTGTTTGCGCCGAACAGGATGGCGCTTCCCGTGGCCGCCGGCCCGTGCAGGTTGCGAGCCCATGACGGGGCGTCGGTGCCCTTCTCGAGCAGTTGGTCGCCGGAGAAGTACGACGCCGCGAACAACGGAATCATTCCCCAGCTAAGAATCTTGTGGATCCGCAGCCGGGTGGCGTACGCGTCGCTGTAGACGACGGCCTTCCGGCGAACCCGTGGCACGGTATCCGCAGAGGCCATCGTCAACCCCACGGGCTGCGCCACCGTGGCCGCATGCGGCTGGCGCAGGGAGTCCAACGGAAACGGTACAGCAAGCGGCCCGGGCGTCACGGCGGCCTGCCATGCCATGAGAAAGCCAACCGCAACGTCGGTGATCGGGATCATGCAGGCGCTCCATTTGGATGACAGGATGAACTCGTAGAGCGAATCTATCCCGGCGTGATGAACGGTCGATGAACGGTGAACACCCGGGAGATCACCTTCCCCATTGCCCGCGAGTCGAATCCGTGCCGTCGCGCACTGAACGATCCGGAGGGACGGGCCGCGAGGCAGCCAAAGCGCCTCGAATTACATTCTCTAGACGCATGCGCCGCCTTAAAGTATTCCCGATCTCTTTGCGTTCCTTCGCTATTCTCGCTTTCGCCGCAGCCGTTTGGCCGCTGCGGGCGAGCGCGCAGCGCATGTCCCGATGCGACGACGCACAGCGCGTACGCTCCGTGAAGTTTGCGGGCAGCCCGCGGTTTGATGCGATCACGCTCGCAGCCAGCATTGTCACACACGAGCCAGGACTCAAGACGCGCTGGTTTCGCATCGGCACCGCGCCGTGCCTCGACTCGCTCGAGCTCCGGCGCGATGCCCTGCGACTGGCGGTGATGCACCGGCAGGTCGGCTGGTTTCAGGCGTCGGTTATCCCGACCATCGATCGTCGGCCGGACGGCGTGCGGCTGCTCTTTGCGATCAATCCGGGCCCCGAGGCAGTTCTCGACACCGTGCTGATCCAGGGGCTGCCCGAGGCCGCCGCTGGCAGGCGTGGTTTCGACGCGCCGCTACGCGCGCTCGAGAACAAGCGCTTCGACCGGACGCGCGTGGACACCACGATCGATCGGGTGGTGTCGCGCTTGCGCGACGCCGGGTACGCGCGAGCCGCCAGACCGCAGAGCAACGTCTCCATTGATTCCACCGCTGCCCTAGCCACACTCACCCTGACCTTTGTCCCCGGCCGCGTGGTATCGATCGGCACCGTGCAGATCGAAGTGCAGCCGCTCCGCGAGGGCAGTCCGCGCATCGACTCGGCCGATGTCGCACGACTGGTCGCAATTCGCCCGGGCGACCGTTTCCGGGCCAGCGCGATACTCGATGCGCAGCGCGATCTCTATCGGTCGGAAGCGTTCCGCTTGGTGCTGATCGATACGTTGACGCCACTCGCCGGCACCCGCGACAGCGTGCTCGACCTGCGCGTCGCCGTGGCCGAAGCCCGGACCCGAGCCGCCCGCGTCGGACTCGGTTGGGCCACGCAGGACTGCATCCGCATGCAAGGGCGCGTCACCGACCGTGGCTTCCTTGGCGTCGGCCGACGGGTGGAACTCTCGGCGCGCGCCTCCAAGATCGGCGTGGGTACGCCGGCCGATTTCGCGCCCGCGCTCTGTTCCGGCGCGCTGCGTCAAGATCCGTTCAGTGAAAAGCTGAACTACTACGTGGGTTCCACGCTTTCCAACACGCGCCTCTTCGGCTGGCCCGTGCAGCCGGTGCTCACCGTGTACAGTGAGCGCCGTGGCGAGCCGTTCGCGTATCTGCGCGAGACGAGCGTCGGTGCGCTCGTCGAAGTCGCTCGGCAGTTCACCACACGGACCGCCGGTACCGCCGGCTTTCAATACGAGAACGGCAAGACGATCACCGATCCCGCCGTCTCGTGTGCCCGATTCGGGCAATGCCGCCCGGAAGACTTCGCCCTCTCGCTGTTCGGACGCAGCGTCGGCATTGTCAGCACGAGTGCGTCTCATGACCGGACCAACGACCCGGTGAATCCATCGCGCGGATGGCGCGTGCGGGGTGATGTGCGCGCTGGTGAAACGTTCTCGCAGCTCGTCAAATCGCTCACGTTCTATCGCGGAACGGGCGAAGCTGCCACGTACTTCCGCTTCGCCGGCGGCGTGATCGGCACGCGGATCCAGATGTCGCGCGCCTTCGCGCCCGGCGCTGAACTGGTCGACGGCTCACCGCTCATTCCGCAGCAGGAGCGCATCTTCGCGGGCGGACAGAGTTCGGTGCGGGGCTACCAGCAGAATCTGCTCGGTCCGCTGGTGTACGTGGTCTCGGGGGCGAATGTCATCGACACGGTCGGCGCCAATGGTGAGCGGGTGGTCGTGGTGAAAGATGGCGCCCGATATGATCGCGCTGTGCCCCGCGGTGGCACGGCGATGGTCGTCGCGAATCTCGAGTGGCGCCGCGGCTTCCGCTTCATTGCCGAGCAGCTGCAGTTTGCCGCCTTCGTCGATGCTGGCAATGTCTGGGAGACGCAGTCCGAGGGTTTTCGTTGGGGTAACCTGCGCGCCACGCCCGGTCTCGGTCTTCGCGTCGTGACGCCGCTGGGCCCCTTCCGCGTGGACGTCGGCTATCAGCCGTACGAACCACGCGAGGGGCGAGCGCTGTTCTTCACCTCTGGCGACAACAAGGGGACGACCGGCGAGATCCTGTGTGCGAGCCCGCGCGATATCAGCGATCCCCGCGCGATCGATATCTTCGACTGTCCGAGTACGTACCGTCCGCCCACCGGCCGCGGCGTGCTGTCGCGCCTCACGTTCCACTTCGGCCTCGGACAGGCGTTCTGATGGCGGCGTCAGACGCTAACGGCGCGACCGAAACGGTGCCCGCCATGTCATCGCGCCAGCGGCGCTTCTGGTGGGCGGCCGCCATACTGCTCGGTGCGATGGGCGGCTTGGGGATCACTTACTACGTCGCGGTGAATACCGAGAGCGGTCGTCGGTGGCTGCTCAGCACCATGATCTCCAGCGTCAATGGATTGTTCGGCGGACGCGGTACGCTCCGCGTGGGCATCCTGCGCTCGATCAGTCCCACGCATATCGTGGCCGACAACGTGTCGCTGGTCGATACCGCCGGTGTGCCCGTGGTGTCGGCGCAGCATCTGGAAGGCACGATCGCGATCACCGATCTGCTCGACAAGGCGATTCACATTCAGAGCCTAGCGGTTCGCGGACTCCGTCTCGATCTCAAGCGGGACGAGAAAGGGCCGTGGAACATCGCGTACATCATTTCGGGTGACACCGTCAAGAAGACGCCGCGTGCCACGCCCGGCTTTGGCGATGACATTCGCGTGGACTCGTTGATGGTCGACGGCGGACGTATTGCGACCATCTCGCCATGGGCTCCGCATCCCGTCTTCATGGGTGCGGCCCGCGACAGCGTGATCGCCGTCAAGGACAGCCTGCACGATATCGTGCGCACGACCAACGGTACGTACTTCGAGCGTCGGCTCGTGGTGCTGGAACGGGTACGCGCCCGCGACGCGATCATTGTCGATGTCGAGAAGCGACCAGCGTCGATGCAGATCGATACCCTGAGCGGCGTCATCTCCGATCCACCGATTCGTATCGCGCAGGCTGCCGGCGCCCTCCGTTGGACGGGCGACTCGCTGCAGTTCAACCTCGGCGATGTGCGCCTGCCGGCATCGACCGGTACCGCCGTTGGCACCATCGATTGGCACAACCCCGGTCCGCTGCGCTACGACGTGGTCATCAAAACCAACGCCGGTCTCACCGACCTCCAGTGGATCTGGGACGTCCTGCCCTCAGACGGACGAGGATCCGCGACGGTGCGCATGCGCACGCTGGCGAATCCCGATGACGTCGAGTTTGCGTTGTCCGCGCTGGATGTGAAGAGCGGCGCGTCGCGCATCACTGGCGGCATCGACATCGTGCTGAAACCGGCGCAAATGCTCCTGCAGCGGGTCGACCTCGCATTTGTGCCGCTGCAGAGCGACCTGCTGCGTCGCATCAGCTACGACGCGCTGCCCCCGGAGATTCGCGGCACGTTCACGGGAACGCTTTTGGCACGCGATGGTGGGCCGCTCACGGCCTTCAAGATGGATCGGCTCGACGCGCGCTTTGCCGACGCGCTCGTGCCGGGCGGCGCCGTCTCCAGCGCGATCCTCCGCGGCACGGTCGCGATCGGGGAACGCCCGCGCGCCTGGGGAATGACACTCGATGACGCACGGGTGGATTTGCGGTCGATTCGTGCGCTGTCGCCGGCGCTCATTCCCGAGATGCCGGCCATCGATGGCATCCTCACCGCGCGTGGCGTGATCCGCTCGGCCGACCTCGACGCGGTCGATCTCACCAACATCGGGCTCACGTGGACCGACGCGGTGGGCAACGTGTCGACCATCCGCGGCGAGCTTCGTGCGCAATACGCCGGCGCGAATGCGAACGCGCCATTGGTGCATGCCGTATTGCAGCTCGATCCGCTGTCGATGCGTGCGCTGGCGCGGATTGACACCACACTACCCCTTCGCGGCGCGATCTCCGGGCGGGTCACGCTCGACGGCCGCACCGACGCGATGCGCTGGACGGCGGCCCTTCGCGCATCCGACGGTAGCGGCGCGGTGGCCGCAAAGAGCGCGAATGCGGACGGTAGTGCGGTCACCATGCAAGGCACGGCGGCGCTCACGCCGTCCACCTGGCAGCTCACTGCCAACGGTGCGCTCAATCAGTTCGATCTGCGCGCCTGGATGGGGCGGGCTGCCGTGCCGTCCACCGCCATCGACGGGACGGTCTCACTGTCGGCGCAAGGGCCGCGCACGGCGGCCGGTGCGCCCGCCACCGACAGCGTGAGTCGCTCACGGATTTCGGGCAGCGTGGTGGCCGACTGGAAGCAGACGGCGGCCGATGATCGCCCCGCGTTCGATCTGCTCGGTAGCGTATCGCTCGGGGCCGAGCGATTGAAGGTCGATTCCGCCACGGCCCACATCGGTGGCGTGACGTTCGACGCGCGCGGCGCGTTGGCGCGCGATTCGATGCAGGTGGATACGCTCACGCTGTCGGCGCGCGCCGACTCCCTGGGCGCCGTTCGCGCGCAGCTGGGTCGGCTTGCCGCCATGATGCAATCGGTTGATAGCAGCACCGCCACGTCGCTGCGCAATCTCGCGGCCGATACGCTCGAAGGCGACCTCTCGCTCTCCGGCTACCTCTTCGGAAGCTTGACGGATGCCGGTGCCACCGCCGCCATCGGCGCGCGCGCCATGCAGGTCGGCGCGATCCGCGTCGGACGTGTGTTCGGCTCGGCCAAGGCCGATCACGTTTTCACACGTCCCGCATTCGAGGGCGCCGCCACCGCCGACGACATCGACGGCCTCGGCGCAATCCGTTTGCAGACCGTCGGATTTCGCGTCGAGCAGGCGAACGCGGACAGCGGCTTGCTGGTCCTCGATGTCAGCTCGCAGACCGAGGCTCATCTCCTGGCCCGCGGGGTGTACACGCGATCGCCGTCGCAAGTCGCCGTCGCCCTCGATTCGCTGCGTCTGTCGTATGCTGATGTCGTGTGGCGCACCGCGAAGCCGATTACGTTCAAGCAGGACTCGTCCGGTTTTTACCTCTTCCCGCTCGAGCTACGCTCGAACTCGACCGGTGTGCTCACCGCCGCCGCGGATGTGCCGAAGAACAGCAATATCTCCGGCTCGGTCCGACTCGAGCAGTTCCCGGTGGGTGAGATTGCGGCGCTTCTCGCGGGCACGCCTACGTTCGCGGGGACACTGAGCGGGACGGCGGAGCTCACCGGCACGCGACCAATGCCGTTGCTGTCGTGGACGCTGCGCGGCGACTCGCTCGGGATCCAGGGTTTCCGCCTCCCCTCGATCAATTCCACTGGACGCTACGCCGACCGCTCGCTCCTCGCCTCGGCGGTCCTCACGGATTCGCTCGGCGGAGCGCTGCGGGCCGAAGCGCGCGTGCCCATCGATCTCGCCATCGCGTCGGTCGAGAAGCGTCTCCTGTCGGATCAGGTCGATGCCAAGATCACGGCCGACTCGCTGCGACTCGATGGACTCCCGCTTTCTATCGACGGCGTGCAACGGTTGCGAGGGCGGGTGTCAGGGCAGCTCGCGCTGAGCGGCAACATGGACCGACCGGTCGCGCGCGGCGCCATGACGGCCGATGGCGTTGGTGCATTCTTCCGTGATCTCAACATCGAGCCTACCGACGGCCGCGTCGTGCTGCGCGCCGCCGAAGACTCGCTCATTCTTGAAACGCTGCGTATCCGCAGCGGCGGCGCGCTCGATACCATCGGTGCGTCGGGCACGTTGCGCTTTCACGCCGGCGAACCGTCGACCGTGGCGCTCAAGGTCTCGGCCAACAACGCCGTGCTCTCCCGGCAGCGTGATGGAACGGATCTCGACCTCAGTGGCAACCTGACGTTGGTCGGACCGCTCAAACGGCCGACGCTCAGTGGCGCCATCTTCGTGCCGCGCGCAAATCTCGTGTTCGATCCCCTAGGCGCCCGCAACGCGCTCGATCTCTCCTCCGAAGCTGCCCGTGAATTGCTCGGCGCCGAGGAAGTACCCGTCGCCGAAACGGCAGCGCAGTCGCTCGCCGCGCTCGGCTCCTTCCTGAATGTCGAGAACGCCCGCGTTGATCTTGGCAACGAAGTGTGGGTGCAGACGCCGGAGTCGCGGGTGAAAGTCTCCGGTGGTCTGTCGATCGCCATGAGTGGTGATCGCCTCGCGCTTGAAGGCGAGCTCAATGCGAACCGTGGCCAGTACCGCCTTGATCTCGGTGTGGTGAGTCGCAGTTTCACGGTGGACTCGGGACGTGTTCGCTTTTTCGGTAGCAGTGCGATCGCACCGACGCTCGACATCAGCGCGACGAATACCGTCCGTGTCTCTGGAGGCAGTGCGATCCCGGTGCGTGTCCACATTGGTGGCACGTATGACGTACCGGTGCTCACGCTCTCCAGCTCCGATCCGCTCTACGCCAGCGCGCCGGAATCGGAAATCATCTCGTTGCTGATCTTCGGGGCGCCGACGTTCGCGCTCGATGGTGCGGGGCAGAGCACCGTGCGTGCGGTGACCGGCGTGTTGCTGCCGTCGGTCGGCGGCGCCGTCGAAGGCGCGCTGCAACGATTCTTCCCTGGCATCAACACGATCCAGGTGACCACCGCTGGCGGTCAGTCGCAGCAGGATCTTTCGGCGCTGTCGCTATTCGACAATCTCAGCATCAGCGCCGGCAAGCAGATCGGTGAGCGCACGTTCCTGCGCGCAAACACGGGGGTCTGCCGTGGCGGGGCTGCCTCTACACGTTCCTCGCTCTGGATTGGGCTCTCGGCCGAGTATCGCATCACTCGCAATCTCTCCGGGCAGGTAGGTATGGATCCTGGCTCCGCCCCCTGCACCCAGCTCGGAACGAACGGCTTCCCCCGCCTGCAGTTCGGCTTCGACCTATTCCGGGAATGGATCTTCTAGGTCTCGCATTTTACGGTAGAGCTCGCATTGTGGGATATCTGTGTGGTAGCTCCGCCGCGCCGAGCACCGGCGGTGCTCGTACTGAGGGGTGATTGGAAAACGGAAAGCGTTGTGCGGCAATAGATTGCAATAGTATAGCTCGCCAAATGTGGTGAGTGACGCAGGACACAATTGTGGCATCATGGTTGCCTATTCATGAGGATGTCCAACTTCGAGTCCTCTTTCGCAAGGCCCAATGACTATCCGACGTCGTACCGCTCCGCTGATGGCCACATTCCTGTTTGCTGCGTCGCTGGCTGTGCCGGCATCGCTCGCCGCGCAGGCTCCGGTGCTCGGCACCGTTGATTTCAATGGCGACCTGTCGAGTAACGGCACCGTCGGCGGCTACGCCGTGTCGCCGTACCGGGGCGCGCTCACGGGATTCAATGCGCAGTTCGGCGTGGGCGGGGTGACGCCGCTCGACAACGCAATCATCTGGTGTGTCGACTTCCGTAACTGGGCGAACTCCAGCGCCGACAGCTACTTCTCGACGGCCTTCACGACCAACAGCGGCGGCATCGTCGGGAACGGCGATTTCTCGAAGACCCGTCGGAACAGTCAAGCCGACTACATGAAGGCCGCCTGGCTCATCGAGCACTACGATGCGACGGCGGCGATTTCCGGTGCAGGGCTCTTCAACGCCGAGAACATCCAGGGCACCATCTGGAACATGTTCGGCGGCACGTTCGACGGCACCGGCGATTTCTACACGCTCACGCTTCCAACGACCATCACGCTGACGCGGAACTGGTTCGTGCTCTCGGATGACAACGTGGACGGCGAGGCGTCGAGCCAGGAATACCTCACCTACACGACGGCGTCGCCGTCCACGACCTCCGTGGTTCCGGAGCCTTCAACCTACGCGCTCATGGGCGCCGGCTTGCTGGCCTTGGGTGTCGCTTCGCGCCGTCGCAAGCGCAGCTGAAGAGAGCTGCCCGCAGTATGCGCTGGCCGTCCCACGAGGCCACGTCACGATAGACATTGCGCATCCCCCGTCTGGTCATCGCACCGACGGGGGATTGTCGCGTTGGAGACGGCGCCAGGCCCGTCCGATGACCGCACTCGCACCGCCGGCCAGTGCGCCGAGCGTTGCCGCGAAGGTGATGATGGGTTCGCGCGTACCGTCGTCACCGAGCAGAACGGCCAACAATTCGCGGCGCAGCTTCAACACCACCGGCGACGCCACCTTGATACTGTTGAAGTTGCGGTCGTAACGCGCGCCGACACCTTCGATCAGCGCCGCCGTGCGTGCGAAGTACACCAGTTCGCCGGGCAGCACGATCGGCCAGTTGAACAGTTCGCGCATGACGCGATCGGCGATGGCGCGGGCGCGATCTTCCATCGCGCCGTCCTGATAGGCGATGTCGAGGAGTACGCGAACCAACTCGCGCATCGTTTCGCGCTCGGTGCCCGGCGCGACCATCCCGAGGGCGAAGAAGCCGTCGGTGGTGGCGTCGGGATCGCGGCGAATGGCAGCGATGATCGTGTCGAACAGCGCCTTGCGCACCGGCACACCCACGTCGATGACCATGCCGAAGTCGAGCAGCACGATGCGCCCCTGCGCGTCGACCAGCAGGTTGCCGGGATGCGGATCGGCATGAAAGACGCCGTCGCGCAGCATCATCCGCGCGTAGCTCTCGATGAGCGTCTCGACGAGGGCTTTCGGTGTCACGAGCCCGCGCGCGATCTGCGCGTCGAGCGCATCGATGCGTGTGCCCTCCATGAACTCGAGCACCAGCACGTCGCGTCTGGTGAGCGCCGTCTCCACCCGGGGAATACGGAGCCGTGGCTCATCCGAAAAGCGCTCGCGCATGCGCATGCATTGCATCGCTTCGCGTTCGAAGTCCATCTCTTCGCGCACGTGCAGGTCGAACTCGTCGAGCACCACGCGAAAGCCGAGCACATGGTGGTGTGGGAAACGTGCGTAGACGGCGTTCACGATTGCCCGCGCCAAGCGGACGTCGCGCACCACGACCGCTTCCACATTCGGGCGGAGCACCTTCACCACGACATCGCGTCCTTGAAAGCGCGCGCGGTGCACCTGTCCCAGCGAACCGGCCGCCAGCGGTTCCGGGTCGAGATGGTCGACGATGCTGTCCGGATCGGCATGCCATGCGTGCTGCAGCGCCGCACGGATCTGCGTCCACGGTACCGGCGGCACGCGGTCGGTCAATGTGCCGAGAGCGGCGAGATACGGCTCCGGCACGAGGTCGGCTCGAGTCGCAAAAATCTGCGCGAGTTTGACGAACGCCGGACCGAGCACCGCGATCTCATGTACCATGCGGCGGGCGCGGCGTTCGTGAAACGCCGGCGTGCGCGTCATCGGCTCTCCCCCGCGAATCCAGCGGCGACGGTCGCGTAGAAACGACACGACGAGCGGCACCAATCGCCAGAGAATGACGATCAGCCGCGGCAGGTCACGCCACGGCATCAGTCATCGCATCGAGGATGAGTTGGTCGGCATCGAGCCCAGTCAGACGCGACGTCGTCGTCCATAGCTGTTCAGCGCGGGCGTCGTCACGAGCGGTGCGTGACGGGCTCACGCGGCGGCGCCTCACCCAGTACTCGCCCGACCTCTCGATCGCCTCGGGCGCCGAGGACAGCCACACCAGCGTGTCGGCCCCTTGAGTCGGCGTCACGGATACCACATCCATGACGCGCCGGAGCAGGCGCCCCATTCGCCCGTTGTTCGTGGCAAACCGCGTACTGACCACGCCGGGATGCAGCGCGTGCGTCACCACGCGCGATGGATCGAGACGACGCGCGAGGGCGCGCGTGAACCAAATGTTGTAGAGCTTCGAGTTGGCGTATTGCTTCCACCCGCCGAAGTGGCGCTCCAACTGCAGATCATCGAGAACCGGACTCGCATTCTCGTGCGCGCGGCTGGATACGCTTAGCACGCGCGCCGGCGCACCCGGTCGCGCTGCCGCGACCAAAGGCGCCAGCAGGCGCAGCGTCAGCGTGAAATAGCTCAGATGATTCAGCGCGAACGTGCGCTCGAAGCCGTCTGGCGTGACCTCGCGATCGAGAAACATCGCGCCGGCGTTGTTGGCCAGGACGTCGATGCGGGGCAGGCTCGCCAGCAAGCGGTCGGCCAGATCGTGAACCGCCTCCTGCCGCGACAGGTCGGCGATCTCCCATGTGACCGCTCGGCGGCCAGACGGATGGCCGACCTCGCTCATGATCGCCTGCGCCGCCGCCGCGGTCTTCGCTTCGTTGCGCCCGATCATGACCACCGTGGCGCCACCAGCGACATACCGGCGCACCGCGGCTTTGCCGATGCCATCACTGGCGCCGGTCACGAGCACGGTCTTGCCTGCGAAGGCGCTTGAAGTCGGCGGGTTCGTCATGAGTAGCTGGAGGGTAATGCCGCGCGCGTGCGCGTCGTACCCGTTCAACGATGCAAGAACGTCGTCGGTTCGCACGAACTGGCGAATCGACGACGTGGGATCCCGCGAGAACCGGTGCCTTGGAGGACCGTCGCTCGATCAGTTCGCGATCGCCGCGATGGCGATGGGACCGAGCGTGCCTGCCGTCGCCGTCGCGGTTTGCTGGCCGGCCTGCGGGCCAAGCGTCCACCGCACTGTGACTTCACCGAGCGCGTTGGTCACCGCCGACTGGGGGGAGATGCTGCCACCACCACTCGTGATCGCCAAGCCGACGGTCTGTCCGGGAATCGGAACGTTGAATCCCCCCGTGACCCGCAGCACGATCTGGACGGTCAGCGCCGCACTTGCCTTCCCGGTCTGGTTATTGCCCTGAGCGATCACGAGATCACTCGGCAAGATCCCGTTGGCGCTCAGCGTCACCGGGTCCAGGCCGGGAGCGGTACCGGTCATGGTCTGAACCTGCGCGCCGGGGCCGAGCGTCCAGCGTGCCTTCACTTCACCGTTGGCGTCACTGACCACCGTGCCCGGATCGACCGAGCCGCCGCCCGCGAGCACGTTGAAGCTCACGGGGATCTTGGCGATGGGGGCGCCATCGGTACCGATCACCCGGAGCACCACGGGTGTGGGAAGCAGGGTCCCCGCAGCAGCCGTCTGCAGGTGTCCCTGCACGATCGTCAGCTGCGCCGCCGCCGGTGCCTCCACGGTCTTGGTGCAACCGGGGAACGCCAGAAGCGTCGGGACGGCCGTAAGCAGCGCGGCAAGCAGATGTGTGGGTCGGGCGGAACGCATGGTCTCGTCGGTCGGGGTACTCCTCTCCGGCTACCAGTATCGGCCGGTCGTCCCGCCGAGTTGAGCATGACTTTTCCGAAGGCGCAATCGAGCGCCGGATCCCTCCGTCACCTACATTGGTGATCCCATGACCGTAACTCCTTTGCACGCTCCGCGACCGCTTCGGTCGACCGACTCCGAGTCGCCGGACGGGGTCCGCTGGCCCACCGGACTGGGTCCAGATATTCCGCCGGCGCGTAATCCCGGCACGGCCCTCGACCTTGCGCTGGTGCGGGCGACCAAGGTCAATCGCAGCGCCGTCGAACGCCGCGTCGCCTCCCTAGGTGGGCGACGCACGGTGAAGAAGGAGTGGCAGGCCGCCTGGCTGTTGCGCGCCATCACCTGCATGGATCTTACCACGCTCGCTGGTGACGACACGCCCGGCAACGTGCAGCGACTTTGCGCCAAGGCGCGCCATCCGTTGCGTCGCGATCTCGTCGACGCGCTCGGCGTGCGCGACCTTGGGCTCACCGTCGGCGCGGTGTGCGTGTACCACCAGTACGTCGCGACCGCCGTCGAGGCCCTGAAGGGTTCGGGCGTCCCCGTGGCCGCCGTCTCCACGGGCTTCCCCGCCGGCCTCTCTCCGTTCGAACAGCGTCTTGCCGAGATCCACGCCTCGGTGGCCGCTGGCGCTACGGAAATCGATATCGTCATCACGCGGGCCCACGTGCTTACCGGCAACTGGCACGCGCTGTACGACGAAGTGCGTGCCTTTCGCGACGCCTGTGGTGAGGCCCACCTGAAAACGATTCTCGGGGTCGGTGAACTCGCCACGCTTACAAACGTGGCCCGCGCGAGTCAGGTGGCCATGATGGCTGGATCCGATTTCATCAAGACCAGCACCGGGAAGGAATCCAGCAACGCGACGCTGCCCGTGGGACTGGTGATGACGCGCATGATCCGCGACTTCGGCTCACGAACGGGATTCGAGGTAGGGTTCAAGCCCGCCGGCGGTATCCGTACAGCGAAGCAGGCGTTGGACTGGCTGATCCTCATGAAAGAGGAACTCGGTGATCGTTGGCTCCGTCCGCATCTCTTCCGCTTCGGGGCGAGCGGTCTGCTCACCGACGTCGAACGCCAGCTCGAACATTTCGTAACGGGTCGCTACGCCGCGGCCTATCGCCAACCCATGGTGTGATCCGCATGGCTACCACAACGACACCCACGGGCGGCACGGTCCGCGAAATCTTCGACGCCATGAGCTATGGTCCGGCGCCGGAAGGCGATGCCATCGTGCGCGCCTGGCTGGCCGGCCACCAGAACCGCTTCGGCCACTACATCGGCGGCGTTTTCACCGATGCGGCCGCCGACGAGTCGTTTGAGGTGCACGATCCGTCGTCGGGCGCCCTCCTCGCCCACGTCGCGCAAGGGAGTGCGCGGGATGTCGATGCCGCCGTGGCGGCCGCGCGTGCGGCGTTGCCGGGATGGCAGGCGCTCGACGACCACGCTCGCGCCCGTTGGATCTACGCCATTGCCCGCGGTATTCAGAAGCATGCGCGACATTTCGCCGTGCTCGAGTCGATCGACAACGGGAAGCCGATTCGCGAGACCCGGGACATCGACATCCCGCTGGTTGCGCGGCACTTCTCATATCACGCCGGCTGGGCGCAGCTGCTCTCGGCCGAATTCCCCGGCCAGCACGCGTACGGCGTCGTCGGACAGGTGATCCCCTGGAATTTTCCGCTGCTGATGCTCGCATGGAAAGTCGCGCCGGCGCTCGCCGCCGGAAACACGGTGGTCCTCAAACCCGCCGAGTTCACGCCGCTCACCGCGTTGCGCTTTGCGGAACTGATGCAGGAAATCGGCTTGCCGCCGGGCGTCTTCAATCTGGTCACCGGTGACGGCCGTACCGGTGCGGCGATGGTCGATCATCCCGACGTCGACAAGATCGCATTCACCGGCAGCACCGACGTCGGTCGCGCGATCCGCGTCGCGACCGCCGGATCGGGCAAGGGCCTTTCGCTCGAACTGGGTGGCAAAAGCCCCTTCGTCGTATTCGAAGACGCCGACCTCGATAGTGTGGTCGAAGGCGTGGTGGACGCGATCTGGTTCAATCAGGGACAGGTCTGCTGTGCCGGGTCGCGCCTGCTCGTGCAGGAAGGGGTCGCCGACCAGCTTATCGCAAAGCTACGCGATCGTATGGAACGGCTCCGGATCGGCGCGCCGCTCGACAAAGCCATCGATATGGGCGCGATCGTCGCCCCCGTGCAGCTCGAGCGCATCAAGCAACTCTGCGCGCAAGGCGTCGAAGAGGGCGCCACCTGCTGGCAGCCCTCTTGGGCTACGCCCGCCGAGGGCTCCTTCCATCCGCCCACGCTGTTTACGAACGTCGCGCCGTCGGCGACCATCGCGCAGGTCGAGATCTTCGGCCCGGTGCTGGTCAGCATGACGTTCCGAACGCCGGAAGAAGCCGTCGCGCTGGCGAACAACACGCCGTTCGGTCTCGCCGCCAGCGTGTGGAGTGAGAATATCAATCTCGCGCTCGACATCGCACCGAAGCTCAAGTGTGGCGTGGTGTGGATTAACAGCACCAATCTGTTCGACGCCGCGGCCGGCTTTGGCGGGTATCGCGAGTCTGGCTTCGGTCGCGAAGGTGGACGCGAGGGACTCGGCGAGTATCTGAAGCCGATACGCTCGCATGAGCCTGCGCCGTCGCCGGTCGATGACAGCGCCGCGCCGGTGGTGCTCGCCGAGAGTGACGACGTCGCTGACGCGGCGCTGACAGCATCGGCACTGCCCGCGATGGATCGGACGCCGAAAATGTTCATCGGCGGCAAGCAGGCACGGAGCGACTCCGGCTACTCGCGACGCATTCTGGGCGCCAACGGTCGCGTGGTGGGCGAGGTGGGCGACGGCAACCGTAAGGATCTGCGTAATGCCGTCGAAGCGGCGCACGCCGGTGCTGGATGGTCCAAGCTCACCGGCCACCAGCGGTCGCAGATTCTGTTTTACATCGCCGAAAACCTGTCGGCGCGCGAATTGGAATTCGCTGCACGGCTGTCCGCCATGACGGGCGCTTCCGCTGTCGATGCGATGCGCGAAGTCGAGGCCTCGATCTCCCGGCTGTTCACGTATGGGGCCTGGGCTGACAAGCACGATGGCGCGGTGCACGACGTGCCATTGCGTGGCGTGGCGTTGGCAATGCACGAACCCATCGGCGTTGTTGGTGTGGCGTGCCCCGACCCGTATCCGTTGCTCGGTCTCGTGTCCCTGATCGCCCCGCTGCTCGCCGCTGGTAATCGCGTGGTCGCGGTGCCGTCCGAACGATACCCGCTCTCGGCGACTGATTTTTATAGCGTGCTCGAAACGTCGGATGTGCCATCCGGGGTGGTCAATATCGTGACGGGTCCACGCGATGCGCTTGCCAAAGTGCTGGCGGAGCATGACGATGTCGAGGCCGTGTGGTACGTTGGATCACGAGCCGGAGCCACCGCCGTCGAGAAGGCGTCTGCCGCCAACTTGAAGCGCACCTGGACCGAATGGGACGGTCGCGAATGGCTGGATCCGCGGGTGGGCGAAGGCCGTGAGTTCCTGCGGCGTGCCGTGCAGGTCAAGAATATCTGGATTCCGTACGGCGAATAACACCGCGTCGTCACGCCGGAGCGCGCACTTCAACGCGCTCCGCTGACGCCGTGGCGACGCCATGACGTAGTGTGCAGTTCATGCGACCCAACTCCAACATCATGATCGAACTCCCGGCCTCTCCGGAGGCGTTCCGCGACGCTGCGTGGGACGACATCCTGCCGTATTACGAGCACCTGGCCACGATCCACCTCGAAGCGACAACGTCCGTTGTCGAATCGTGGTTGAGCACCTGGTCGCGCCTCGATACGCTGGTTGGCGAGGCCGGCACGCTCGCCATGATTGCATACACCGGCAACACCGCCGATACCGCGGCGGAAACCGCGTATCTGCGTTTCTCCATGGAGATCTTCCCGAAGCTGGAAGAGCAGGGCGTTCGCCTTGCCAAGCGGCTGCTCGATCTCGGTTGGTCGCGCGACGACTTGGAAACCACGATTCGACGCTTCCGCACCGACATCGAGATTTTCCGCGAGGCCAACGTCGCGCGGTTCTCGCAGATCGAGGAGTTGTCGGCTGGCTACCAGAAGATCACGGGTGGTCTGAGCGTCGATTGGGACGGCACACCGAAAACGATTCCGCAGCTGCAGCCGTACCTGAAGTCGGCTGACCGCGCGGAGCGCGAACGCGCGTTCCGCCTAGGCGCCGAGGCGTACATGGTGAAGCGCGACGAATTCGCCGATCTGTTCGACAGCATGTATGTGCTGCGCGACGCAGTCGCCAAGGAAGCCGGTTTCGCCGACTACCAGCGCTACTGCTTCGCCGCCAAGCATCGCTTTGACTACACGCCGGAAGACACCGCGCGCTTCCACGACGCGGTGAAGCAGACGGTCACACCGGCCGTGGCGCGTCTGATGGAGCATCGCCGCGAGTCACTCGGCGTCGCGGTCCTCCGCCCGTGGGATGTCACGGTCGACCTGAACGCCGACGAGCCGCTCAAGCCGTTCGCTGATGTGGAGACGTTTATCGATCGCGCGTCGAACATCTTCCAGCGCGTCGATCCCGAGTTGGGTGGGCAGTTCCGGATCATGGCCGATGAGAAGCTGCTTGATCTCGAGAGCCGGCCCGGTAAGGCTCCGGGTGGTTACTGCACCGATCTGTCGTTTCGTGGTCGCCCGTTCATCTTCATGAATGCCGTTGGCGTGCCCGACGACGTCCAGACGCTCGTGCACGAAGCGGGACATTGCTTCCATGACTTTGCCACGCATTCGCTGCCATTTACGTGGCAGCGGCGGACGGGCCACGAGGCAGCCGAGCTGGCGTCGATGAGCATGGAGTTGCTGGCCATGCCGTACTTCGTCGCGCCCGATGGCTATTACACGCCCGATGAGGCGCGTGTCGCATGGCTCGAGCATCTCGAGGACGTGCTGGGAAGCCTCGTGCACATCGCGAGCGTCGATGCGTTCCAGGCATGGATCTACACTGATCCCGCCGGCGCCGACCGCGATGCGCGTGATGCGAAGTGGCTCGAACTTCGCAAGGAATTCGAGTCGGGCGTCGACTGGACGGGACTCGAACGTGAGCGAGTAGGCCGTTGGTATCGTCAGCTCCATATCTTCGAGCTGCCGTTCTACTACATAGAATACGGGCTGGCCCAACTCGGCGCGCTACAGGTGTTCCGCAACGCTGTGGCCGACGCCGGTGATGCCGTCGCGGCATACAAGCGTTTCCTCAAGCTCGGCGGCACCCGACCGCTGCCCGAACTCTACGCTGCGGCCGGCGTAAAACTCGTGTTCGATGCGGAAACGATGGCGGAACTCGTGGCCTTCGCTGAAGAGCGCATTGCGGCGTTACGCGCTGGTGCCGATGCGCCGTTTCGTGGGGTGGTGCCCGTCTGATCCGGCTGGTTGCACGAAACTTTTGCCTCCCGCGATCGTATCCCGGACATGACCCTTTCTCTCGGAGCTTCAATGCGATTCGCACGACACGTCGGCGTGGCAGCACTGGTCCTCAGCGCAGTCTCTGCGCGTGCCCACGCGCAGCTGCCCACTGTTCAGCAGGTGTTCGATAAATTCGCGACGGCGGTCGGTGGTCGGGAGGCGTGGTCGAAGGTGCAAGGCCGCAGCGACAAGGGTACGGCCGACATCACGTTCGCGGGCATCTCCGGCAGCTACGAGCGGCACAGCGGCGCGCCGAACAAAATGCGCATGATCATCGACCTCGGCATGGCCAAGGTCGATCAGGGCTTCGACGGCACCGTCGGCTGGGCCGTGCAGCCGATGGCGCAGGCGCAGCGCATGCCCGCCGAGCAGGAGCGGTCCCTCGGCGAGTCCATGCAGGTGGGCGCGGCGTTTCTCGATGTCAGCCGATTCGCCAAAGCGTCGGTCGACGCCAAGGAAATGTTCGACGGTGTGGAGTGCTACAAGCTCTCCATCACCTCGAAGTTGGGCGAAGAGCGCAGCGAATACTTCGAGGTGGCGACCGGTCTGCGTCGCGGTGCCGTCACGAAGACGCCCATGGGTGAGCAGAAGTCGATGTTCCGCGACTACAAGGCGTTCGAAGGCAAGCAGATTGCCACCAAAGTCGTGCAGGTCACGCCGCAGGGCGACGTGATTCTCACCACCACCGAAGTGTCCTTCACGCCCCCGGATCCGTCGCTGTTCAAGGCACCGGACGGGATCGCGAAGTAGCGCGGCCGAGTACACGCCCCGCCAGCGCAATTCCGCTCAGCCACGCGCGCTCTACCGAAGGGTGAGAGCGTCGCGTGGCGCCAGCGGCGCCCCAGTCGCCGCAGGCGCCGATCCCTCGCGACTCGTCGAACACACACGCGTCGTCAAGACCCGTCTGCACCCGGGCATAGCGCCACCGATGGGAGACGGCGTAGGTGATGTCGCCCGCGATCTGAAGCTGCGTGCGCAGCGCGTCGGACACCCACGATGCGATGTCGGCCGGCTCCGACTCGATGTGATCGGCGCTCCAGCCGCCTTCACTGTGCACCACCCAGGCCTCGTCCGTGGAGCGACCCCTGCGCGAGGACTGCCGCCAGGCCCGATGCAACATCGGGAGGTCGGTGCGTAGCTCTCCACCCACGAGTGACTCGCTGACCAGCGCCGGCGGTGGAGCGTCAAACACAATCATGCTGCTCCAGCAGGGGAGCATGCTGACTCCAGCCAGCGACTGTGCAAACGCCACTGGCTGCTCGATCGTGCTCATCAGCACAGCGGCCTGTGGCGCGGGCGTGGCCAGGAGAACGATGTCACAGTCGTGTGCAGCCCCTTCGCGGTCTGTAATCGCCCATCCAGCGCCCGCACGGGCGATCGACGCCACGTGCACCCCGGTCTTCACCGTGAGGTCGCGCGCCAGGTGCTTCGGCAATGTGTTCATGCCACGCGCGCCTACGTACTCACCCTCGTGCATCGGCTGCAGGACACCATCCTGGATCCACGATTCGGCGTAGCGCGCCAGACGAGCGTCATCGAGTCGGAGGGACGGCGCGCCATGGTCGAACATCCACTGGCCTTCGCGGCGCGTACTGATCCGCCCGCCCACACCGCGACTCTTGTCCAGGACAGTCACCGCGATGCCGTGATCATGCAGCGTGCGCGCGCACGAGAGCCCGGAGATTCCCGCGCCGATCACGGTCACGCGTGGTGATAGGCCGGCCGACCGGCTCACGTGCGCGCGATACGCCGGAAAGTTCATGCGCTGCCGGTGTTCGTCCGATCGCCGAGGTCGTACGGTGCCGAGCACGCCGACTTCCGGCGTGAACGGCCGGTCGAACTGGCCCAGACACCAGAGCAGTCCGCCGTAACTGGCAGGGTCGCGTCCATCCAGCGCGTACCGGTGGTTCAGATCGATCAGGCGTTCCAACGACTCCGACGCATTCGTCGACCACATCGGAATCGCCTTGCCCCACGTCATGCGTACGTTGTTGTGCAACTCGCCGTGAACGCGTAGCGATTGCTGTGCCGTGTCCCACAGCTCGTCGCCGGTGCCGCTGCGCGCGAGCGTCTCCCACGTGTGCCGTGTGCGGGTGTCCGACTCGTGTCGCGCCAATGTCTCCCGTGCCCACACGGGAATGGCGTCGAGCGTGTCGGGGGCATCGTGCCAATAGCAGAACGCGTAAGCGAGCTCACGCCACACCAACAGCTCATCGAGATACTTGACCGCGCCGTCACCGCCGCGTTCGGTACACTCCCGCACGATGCGGAACGTGGACACCATGCCGTAGTGGAAGTACGCCGACATGCGGCTCACGCCGTCGATGCTCGGGTCGTTCCGCTTCGCTGCGTAGCGGTCGAGCCGACCCGCGGTCACAAACGCACGCCAGCGCGCGTAGCCCGCCACGGTGCCACCACGCGTGTGCGGCACCGGTGCCACGCCGTGGTCGATCTCGCAGCGTGCGACCATCGCCGCAATATCGGCGTCGGCCAATCGCAGCGGTTCATACGGCAGGTCATCCGGCACAAACGCGGGCGTGTGAGGGGCTACATCGGTCCAATCAGCGGAGACCCGTGCAGCACGCACAGCTGCGGTCGCGTCGCGAAAAGCGAACGCGCGTGTATGCGCCGTGCCCACCAGCGGCATCGGTACCACGCAGGCGGTATCCACGCTCCACACGGGACAGGTCGCGGCCTCGGCCAACGAATCGGTCAGCCAATCGAGCGGTGCCACTGGCATGGTCTCCGTCACAACCAGCGCAGCGCGGGCAGCCAACGTGCGGAGCGCCGGTCCCCGCTGTCCGGGACGCTCCAGGTGAAAGGCGTAGCCGATACCGCGCGCTACGCACTCGGCCTCGACGTCGCGCGCACCTTCGAGAATGAAGGTGTGGTGCCGGTCCGACGCATAGGGATATTTCTCCGAGAGCGCGTGGTACACGAACACCGGCAGGCCGAGTCGTTGACCGGCCGTCAGCGCGACATCGAGCGCCGGGTTTTCGTGCGCGCGCACGGCGGTGCGCATCCAGTAGATCACGAAGCGGCCGCCGGATACGCAGGCCGCGGAAGCCGAGTGGTCGGTGATCCGCTCGGCGAGATGGTCGGGGAAAGAATCGGGTCGGAGCACGCTGAACAACGCGCTCCGACCCGATCTCGTGCCAACATAGACCAGCGGCGGCCTAAACCGTCTTTTTCGCGTGCGGCGGCTCCGGTGGGGATTCGGGCCCGATGCCGTCCGGATCGAAGTGCTTCTGGTCGGTCAGCAGTTTGGCGAAGGACCAAGCCGTGAGGCCCAGCACGAACGTCCAGCTGACCGCCATAAAGGCAATGGCTCCAACAGACATCAGGCCTCCGCACGGTTGGTGTCGATCTCCACAAAGCCCTTACGATCATCGTACTTGTTCCGCTTCCACGCCGTGCGGATGAAGAACAGGAACACGATGACGAAGAGCACCAGAATACCACGGGAGATCGTGATGTACGGCATGTCGACATCCGACACTGGCGTCGCGCTGCCCGCCGAACGCTGATTCAGCAGGATCGGCAATGCTTCGTCTTTACCCCACCACGTGAGAATGATGAGCAAATACAGCGGCGTCACGTACGTCATGATGAACTTGAAGATCTTCGGAATCTGGATGTCGGCACCCATGTGGATCGACTTCCACGCATTCTCGGGCTTGAAGATCCACACGAAGATGATGACCTCCGTGATGGCCACCAGCACCAAACCGAACGTGCCGACCCAATAGTCCCACTCGTCAAGGAAGCCGTGGCCGAGCCAGGCGACATGCATCAGGCCCAGCGCGAAGCAAATCGCGCCGAACGACCACGCCACCGTCTCACGCTTCCAGCCGAACTCTTCGCGGAAGAACGCCGTGATCGGCGTCAGCATGGATACCGATGACGTGATGCCGGCGAAGAACAGCAGGCCGAACCACATCACGCCCAGTAGATTGCCGATCGGCAGGGTCTTGTCGATCTGCTGGAACACCACGGGCATCGTGGCGAAGCCGAGGTCGAACGAACCACCTTGCGCAATCTGCATCGCGCCGGCCACGCCGAAGAACGTCACGGCCGCCGGAATCGCGATCGACCCGCCAAGCACGACTTCTGCGGTTTCGTTCGTGGCAGCGGTCGCAATTCCGTTCAGCGCGATATCGTCTTTCGTGGAGAGATACGACGCGTACGCTTGCAACGAACCCATGCCGACCGACAGCGTGAAGAAGATCTGCCCGGCGGCAGCTAGCCAGATGCCCGGCGAACCGAGGCGCGAAAAATCCGGCGCGTAGATGAACTCGAGACCCTGCGCCGGCGTCGCACCGACTCCCGGCTGCGCCGGCAACGTCAACACCACCCCCGCCAACACGATCGCGAACAGGAACAACACCGGCATGCCGATCTTGGCCAGCTTCTCGATCCCGCCCGAGATACCCTTGGAGAGCACGTAGATGTTGATCAGCATCGTGAAGGCGAAGAACGCATACGGCGTATACGCCGTGTGGTACGCCGTGCCACCCGCCGGGGTGAGCCCCTGGAACGACCGCAGATAGCCGATCATGCCTTCCTGCGTGGTGATCCCCCAGTAGTCCTTCGTCGCGGAAAACACGGCGAAGGCCAGCGTCCAGCTTTCGATGTACGTGTAGTAGATCATGACGCCGAGCGGCACGACCATACCCACCACGCCCACGTACTTCGCCGCCGGATGCTTCCACAGCGCAGCGAACATGCCGGGCAGATGCCCCTTGCGGTATCGTCCGCCATTGCGTCCGACGCCCCACTCGATCCACATGAGCGGGATGCCAAGCAGCAAGAGCGCGATGAAGTACGCGATCATGTACGAACCACCACCGTTGGCGGCAGCCTGACGCGGAAAGCGCAGGAAGTTGCCGAGACCGACCGCATTTCCCGCCATGGCGAGAATGAGACCGATTCGACTACCCCAAGCTTCGTTTGAGCCGGAGTTGGACGAGGACAAGCGTGCTCCGATTGAGGAAAAAGGAATTGGACAGCGGGACGACAGTTCGGCCGACCACTAGCGACGTACGACCACTCCGTTCTTCATGACGAGTTCTACGGCGCGGAGCGCGCGGATGTTCTGGCTGGGGTCACCGGACACCGCAACCAGATCAGCCAGCAGCCCCGGCGCCACTCGGCCAAACTCATTCTCACGATGCATGATGCGAGCGTTGACGCTGGTCGCCGCCTTGAGCGCCGCTACCCGCGTCATACCGTATTCCACCATGAGCTCGATCTCGAGCGCATTAGTGCCGTGCGTGAAGACGCCGACATCGCTGCCGTTGCAGATCGTCACGCCCGACGCCAACGCCGCTTTGAACATCGCCTTCTTCTGCACGATCCCGGCGGGGTCCGGGTCGACACCCTTCTTCCATCCGCGATAGCGCGTGGTGCTTTCCGTCGCCGAGAGGGTGGGACAGAACGCGACGTTGTGCTGCTTCATGAGCGCGAACACCTCGGGCGTCGCCATGTCGCCATGCTCGATGTCTTCCACCCCGGCCATGATCGCGCGGGTCATGCCCTCCACCGTGCTCGCGTGCGCCACGACGGGTCGGCCACTCGACATCGAGGTCCGCACGATCGCGGCCAACTCTTCCGTGGTGAACGTGGGACGTGCCTCGCCGCGTGGGCCCCACCGATAGTCGGCGTAGATCTTGATCCAGTCCGCACCGTGCCCGATCTGATCACGCACGACCCGCGTCACGCCGTCGATACCGTCCGCTTCTTCCGCGCCCTGCGGCACACCGATCTCGACGCCAAATCCCTTGGGACCGTACGAACCGGTCGCCACGATTGCCTTCGTCGTCACGAAAAGGCGCGGCCCGGGAATGATCCCCTGATCGACTGCCTCCTTGAGGCCCACGTCGGCATACTCGGCGCCTTCGGTTCCCAGATCCCGGAGCACGGTGAAGCCCGCGTCGAGTGTCGCCTTGAGGTGATTGACCGCGCGCGCTGTGCGCAAGGCGAGCGACTCACGCAGCACCTGATCGTTCCACGGCGTTTCATCGTACGGATGCAGCAGCACGTGACTGTGCAGGTCGCTCATTCCCGGCATGAGGGTCGTGCCCGGCAACGCAATACGCTCGGCGTCGCCGGGTACCGCGACGCTGGCTGCTGGACCAACAGCCGCAATTCGTGCCCCTCTCACGAGGACGACCCAGCCGCGTTGCGGCGCGTCGCTCGTGCCATCGAATACCGCATCGGGGACGAGAAGGATCGGTTTGGCCGACGGGGCCGGTGCTGTGGGTGGTGCGCTCGCTGGTTGTGCGCTCGCCGGGTGGGCGGACCACGTGAGGCCGATCAGGGTCGACGCGAGCGCCAGCGCTGCCCGCGTTGCACGATTTCGGTGACGCATCAGGAGGTCCGGACAGTGGCGTTTTCGCCAGTGGAGAGAGCGGCAGGGACGAGTCCGGACACACCGCCGGACACTACGAAGGCCATCGCATCGGCGCTCGCCACATCGAGCGCCCGCACGCGGGTTGCCAACACGAGATGCAACTGGCCGGAGAAGTTGTACGAGTGCGGGCAGTACACCGCCACGTACTGCGACATGCCAAGGTGTGCCAGCGACTCCTGCGTCACGAAGCCCACTAACCGCACACCGCCATCCGGCGCGAGGTCCAACGAGACCGGCTTGTCGAAGCGGCGCTTCTCGCCCACAAAGGCGTTCAACAAATCCTTCGTTGAGCCGTAGAGCAGGCGCACGAACGGTAGGCGCCCCATGAGACCCTCCAGCACGTTCACGGCCGATCGCGTAAGGAGGTTGGATCCGAGGAAGCCGACCACGGTGATCAGCAGCAGCGTTAGCACGAAGCCCACGCCCGGCAGTCGTTTCCGGATTTCCTCGCCTCTGTACGGTACGCTGCCGAGCCAGCCGTCCACATTCGTGAAAACCAGCCAGCAGACCCACACGGTTACGACCAGTGGGGCCAGCAGCACGAGTCCGCGTACGAAATAGCCGAGCAACCGTCTCATCGAGTTCCTCACGCGGTCGAAGCCGCGCCGTTAAGCTTTCCCCAACATGTGCTGGCCCAAGTTGGGGCTCCGTGGCCCGAACAACCAGCCCGTCTCACGTCTCGCCCTCCAGATGATGCGATCGCCAGTGATTCATTCGTCCCGCGGTACGCCGAGCCGCACCACGCGTGCCGCCTTCGCCACCGCCGTTGTCGCCGGCCTCGCTGGCGCGTCGGTGCTTGACGCCCAGTCGGCGACCTCGGGGCAGGCGCCGGGACCCGCCAACCCGTATACCAGCGTGTCGCGCTGGTCGCCGCCGCCCCTCCCGACCGGCAAGAAGCCGATCACGCAAGACACGTACGATGAATGGCGCACCATTTCCGGGTCGTCGCTCTCGAACGACGGCAAATGGGCGGCGTACACGCTCAGCCCCGTCGTCGGCGAGGGCGAACTGGTCGTGCGTGCCACCGCCGTCGCCACGGAGTATCGCGCGCCACGTGGCTTCACCGGTCGGCCGCAGCTGCAGCCCGCCGCCGACTCGGCGGCACAGTTCTCGGCGCAGCCCGCGCAGTTCAGCGCCGACGGCAAGTTCGTCGCCTTCACGACGTACGCGTCGCGGGCCGACGTGGAACGCGCGAGGATGCGTCGTGGCACGCCCGCGCCACGAAACGGCCTCGGCATCATGAACCTCGCTGACGGCACCGTCACGCGCGTGGCCGGCGTGCGCTCCTACCGCCTCGCGCGCAATGGTGGACGGTTTCTCGCCTACCTGCTGGAAGACACCGCCGCCGCCCCTCGCAACGCGGCCGGTGCGGCGCCAGCCGCTCCCGTCGCTTCGGCCGGGTCGCGTCGTGAGAACGGCGTTACGCTGGTGCTGCGCGATCTGTCCGGTGGCACGGAGCAACGCATCGAAGGCGTGACGGCCTTCACGTTCGATGACGATGAGAAGTGGCTCGGGTACACCGTGACCACGCGCGACGGTACCGGGAACGGGGCCTTCGTGCGCGCGCTGCCGTCGGGCGCGGTCACGCCGCTCCTTACCGGACAGGCCACGTATCGCGGGATGACGTTCGACCGGAAGGGCACGCAAGTCACACTGATCTCCGACGTCGGTGATTCCACGCCGAAGCCGAAGATGGCGGTATACCATGCCTCGCTCGTGCCGGTGAAGGGCAAGCCGGTCGCCGCGCGCAAGATCGTCGCCGCGTCGGAAGCTCCCGCCGGCCTGCTCATTGCCGAGCGAGGCGCGGTGAGTTTCACGCGTGAAGGCAACGGCGTGATCTTTTCCCTCGGCAACGTGCCGATGGACTCCATCCCTGCCGATTCACTCGTCGACAAGGCCGGCTACGATCTGTGGCACTGGAAGGTCGCGCAGATCCAGCCGCAGCAGAAGGTCACGGCGAATCGCGATCGCAACCGCACGTACACCGCCCTGTACACCATCGCGACCGGCAAGTGGACTCAGCTCGCCAACGACAGCCTGCGCGTGACCGTGAGCAACGACGGGCGTCGCGTGCTCGGTGTCAACTCGGTGGAGTACGCGATTCCGCAGTTCTGGGGTGAGGGCGCAAGCGACGCGTATCTCATCGATCCGATCACCGGCGCGCGCACGCTCATCGCCAAGGGACTCGACGGCAACGCGCAGCTGTCGCCGAGTGGCAACTACGTCACGTGGTTCGAGAAGGGACAGTGGGTGTCGTACGCCGTGGCCACTGGCAAGCGGACCATCCTGACCGACAAGCTGCCGGTCAAGTTTCAGGACGAAGAGTTCGATTCGCCCGACGTGCCACCGCCGTACGGACTCGGTGGCTGGAGCACGGCCGACAAGCGCGTGCTGGTCTACGACCGCTTCGACATCTGGGAAGTCGATCCCGCTGGCGTGGTCGCTCCGAAGAATCTCACCGACGGCGAAGGGCGTCGTGCCGGCGTCACGTTCCGTGTCGTCGACCTCGATCGCGACGATCCGTTCCTCGATGCGAACACGCCGCTTTTGTTGCGCGCGGTCGATACGCTCACGAAGGCTTCTGGCTTCTGGCGTGATCGGATGGGCGCCGATGCGAAGCCTGAGAAGATCGTGATGGCCGATCGCAACCTGAATGGCTTGCAAAAGGCGAGGAACGCGGAGCAGTATCTCCTTACCCAGAGTACGTATCGCGAGTTTCCGGATCTCTATACCGGAACGACCATCGCCAGTACCGCGAAGATCTCGAATGCCAATCCGCAAGACTCGCAGTATCCGCGCGGCACGGTGGAACTGGTGTCATGGTTGAACGGCGATGGCATTCCGCTGCGCGGTCTGCTGCACAAGCCCGAAAACTTCGATCCGACCAAGCAGTATCCGATGATCGTGTACTTCTACGAGAAGCTCACCGACGGCTTGCACAACTACGTTGCGCCGTCGGGACGCAACACGGTCAATCCGCTCGTCTACAACAGCCTCGGCTACATCGTATTCCAGCCCGACATCATCTACACGGATGGACAGCCGGGACCGAGTGCCGCCAAGTCGATCATTCCCGGCGTGCAGGCGCTGATCGCCAAGGGCTTCGTTGATCCGAAGCGTGTCGGCATCACAGGACAGTCGTGGGGCGGCTACCAGTCGGCCTATCTCATCACCGTCACCAACATGTTTGCGGCTGCCGTGCCCAATGCGACGGTGGTGAACATGACGAGCGCGTACGGTGGCATCCGTTGGCAGTCGGGGCTCGCCCGCGCGTTCCAGTACGAGCACACGCAGAGCCGCATTGGCGGGTCGCTCTGGCAGTATCCGGAGCGCTTCGTAGAAAACTCGCCGTTGTTCAAGCTCGATCGCGTGACCACGCCGGTGCTGTTCATGGCCAACGACAATGATGGCTCCGTGCCGTGGTACCAAGGCATCGAGTTCTACGTCGCCATGCGTCGCCTGCAGAAGGAAGCGTATATGGTCGTGTACAACGGGGATGAGCACAATCCGACCAAGCGAGCCAACCAGAAGGATATCGACAAGAAGATGATCGAATTCTTCGCGGTGAAACTTCAGGGGGCCGATGCCCCGTCGTGGATGGTGCGCGGAGTGCCGTTCCTCGAAAAGGGACGCGATCAGGTGAAGATGTCCAACACGACGGCGGGCGGCGCGGCGCCGGTTCGCCCCAACGGAGGGAAGTGATGGCGGCTGACGAAATCGACTACCAGATCATCGGCGACGACCTGCAGGCGGTCATCATTACGCTCGACCCCGGCGAAGCAGTCTTCGCCGAGGCGGGCGGGATGATGTTCATGCGCGAGGGCATCACGATGGCGACCACCCTGGATCCCAACAGCAAGGGTGGCGGGCTGTTCGACAAGCTGGTTGGTGCCGGCAAGCGCGTGCTCTCCGGGGATTCGTTCTTCGTCACGCTGTTCGGCAACGACGGAGCGCGACGTGCCGACGTGGCGTTTGCGGCACCGTTTCCGGGCAAGATCGTCCCGCTGAACCTGCGCGACTGGGGCGGCACGGTGCTCGCCCAGAAGGACAGCTTCCTCTGCGCCGCGCGCGGGATCGACATCTCCGTCGCGTTCACGCGCAAGATCGGTGCGGGCTTCTTCGGCGGAGAAGGCTTCATCCTCCAGAAGCTGCAGGGCGACGGACTCGCCTTCCTGCACGCGTCGGGGACGCTGCACGCGATCGATCTCGCACCTGGCGAGAAGCTGCGCGTAGATACTGGCTGCCTGGTGGCGTTCCAGCCCACGGTGGACTACGACATCCAGCGCGTGCCCGGCATCAAGACGGCACTGTTCGGGGGCGAAGGATTATTCTTCGTGCAGCTCACCGGACCGGGCCGTGTCATCCTGCAGACGCTGCCATTCTCGCGACTGGCCGATCGGATCATCGCGGCGGCACCGAGGGCCGGCGGCAAGCGCGTCGGCGAGGGCTCCATTCTTGGCGGCCTTGGTGGCCTCCTCGACGGCGACAACTAGGCCGCTCCCACGGGGTCGTCGCTTGGCCGGCGACGAGGGAATTCCAGGCGGCGGCTCCCTCCGCCGCCTCGAACCCTCTAGCTTTGCACCCTTATGGCCACTCGCAATCAGCCCACCACCGAGGCGCCGACTCCGGCTGCCTGGTCCATCGAATCGGCGCGCGCTCTCTACAATGTAGAGGGCTGGGGCGCCGGCTACTTCGACATCAACGAGCGCGGACGGGTCATCGTCCGTCCGAATCCGGACCGGCCGGATCTCACCGCCGATCTGCGCGACCTCGCGCATGATCTCGAAGGCCAGGGTATCGCCCTCCCGGTGTTGCTGCGCTTCTCCGATATCCTCAAATCGCGCATCGAAACGCTCAGCGAGCGATTCGACGCGGCCATGAAGGAGTTCGAGTACTCCGGTGGCTACACCACCGTGTATCCGATCAAGGTGAATCAGCAGCGGCACGTGGTCGAGGAGATCGTCAAGTTCGGCAAGACGCACGGCGTCGGCCTCGAATGCGGCTCTAAGCCCGAACTGCAAGCCGTGCTTGGCCTTTCGGAGAGCACCGAGCATCTCATCGTCTGCAACGGCTACAAGGATCACGAGTTCATGCGGCTGGCCCTCATGGGACAGAAGCTCGGACACAAGGTGTTCATCGTGCTCGAGCAGGTCAGTGAACTCGATGTGTTGCTGGAAGTGGCCGAAGAACTCGGCGTCACGCCCACCTGCGGCGTGCGCATCAAGCTGGCCAGCGAGGGCGCCGGACGCTGGGCGCAGAGCGGTGGCGAAAAGAGCAAGTTCGGGCTCAGTTCGGCGGAGCTCATCAAGCTGATCGACAAGCTGCAGGGGCTCGGCAAGCTCGGCATGTTGAAGCTGATTCACTTCCATCTCGGCAGTCAGATCACCGACATCCGTTTCATCAAATCGGGGCTGCAGGAGGTTGCGCGCTTCTATCTCGAATTGCGCGCCATCGGCGTGGACATTACGCATGTCGACGTGGGCGGCGGACTCGGCATCGACTACGACGGCACCAACTCCACCAACAATGCGAGCGTCAACTACTCGCTTCAGGAGTATGCCAACGACGTGATCTATACGATCGCCGAGGCCTGCCGCGATGCCGAACTGCCGATGCCGCATATCATCAGCGAGTCAGGCCGTGCGCTGACGGCGCACCACGCGCTCCTGCTGGTGAAGGTGATCGACGTCGAGTCGCAGGCCGAGCAGCCGATCCCCGTGCTCGATGACGAGGAACACTCGTTGTTGCACGAAATGTACGAAGATTGGCGCACCCTCACCGAGCGCGGCGCGAAGCCCCGTAAGGTGCTCGAAGTGTTTCACGACGCATCATTCGACAAGGATCGCGCCCGGAACTACTTCAACAGCGGCGTGCTGAGTCTTCGCGGACTGGCCAAGGCTGAAGTGCTCTGGCTCGGCACGATGAACGCGATTTATCGCATCGCCAAGGCCGACGAGGACACGTACGCGGATATCCTCCCCGAGCTCGAGTCGGCGCTGGTCGATCGCTACTTCTGTAACTTCTCGCTCTTCCAGTCGTTGCCCGACAGCTGGGCCATCGATCAGCTCTTCCCGATCATGCCGATTCACCGGCTCGACGAGGAGCCGGTGCGGCGTGGCACGCTGCAGGACGTGACGTGCGACTCCGACGGAAAGATCGACCGCTTTGTGGGCGACAAGAAGGGTCGTCCCAGCCTCGAGCTCCATGAGTTCCGCGACGGCGAGGACTACATCCTCGGCATCTTCCTCACGGGTGCCTATCAGGAGATTCTGGGTGATCTGCACAACCTGTTCGGCGACACGAACGCCGTGCACGTGCGCCTGAACGATCAGGGCGCCTACGAGATTACTGACTTGGTGGAAGGCGATACGGTCACCGAAGTGCTCAATTACGTCCAGTTCGGTGCATCGCAACTTCTCGCCACGTTCCGTCGTAAGGTCAACTCCGCATCATCCCTGACGCGCGAGGAGGCCAATGCCTTTATCGCGGATTACGTCGCCGGGCTTGAGGGATACACCTATCTCGAAGGAGAGGCCGCACGATGAACGAAGTTTCGGCTGACGCATCCAAAGGCAGTGTGTTCGAGGACGTGCTGGAAGTGTTGTGGGCACCGGGAAAGGTGTTCGATCGCTCGCGGGCAAAGGGTGTCGGTATGTACATCCTCGTGCTCACGGCCATCACGCTGGTCATCGTGCTGGCCACCAAGGGACTGATTCAGCCGTACGTCGATGCGAACTTCGATCTGCAGATGCGGCAGATGGCAGCGAAGGGAACGCCAATGCCACCCGAGGCGGTGGCCGCCGCGCAGAAGTTCTCTGGGTACGGCTTCATTGCGACCGGCGTTCTGCTGATCCCCATTGGCGCGGTGCTGACCGGCCTGCTGGTCTGGATTGGTGGAAAGATCGCGTCGGCCAAGTTCTCGTTCGGACAGGCGATGTTGATCGCGACGCTCGCATCAGTTCCGAAGGTGCTGGGCTTCATCGCCACGGCAGCGCAGGGAGCCATAGCCGATCCACAGTCCATTCGCTCGTTCTCGGATGCCGCCTTGGGCGCCGCGCGGTTCGTCGATCCAGTCAGCACGTCACCGGCGCTCATGGCGCTTCTTGCCAACGTCGACGTGTTCAACATCTGGCAGCTGCTCATCATCGCGATCGGGATCAGCGTCGTCGGCCGGGTGGAACGCAGTGCCGGCTTCGTCGGTGCGCTCGTCGCATGGGGGCTCGGCGTGGCCATGAGTGTCATTCCCGCATTGCTGGCCTAGCGTTCGCCTGTCGTCTCTCCACAACACCCCCGAATGCTGCTAAACGCCAAGAGTGTTCTGCTCGCGGGCCTCGCGCTCGTGGCCATCTATCATGTGGTCACCCTCGTGCGAGGCCTGCCTAAACTTGGCTCCGTACGTCCGACGGCCGGGTTTATCGTGACCGGTGTCTTTACCGATTTTCTCGATACTCTCGGCATCGGATCGTTCGCGACCTCGACGGCGATCTATCGCGCGACCAAGTGGGTGAAGGACGCGTTGATTCCGGGAACGCTCAACGCAGGGCACACGCTGTCGACGTTGGCGCAGGCCTTCATCTACACGCAAGTGGTCGAGGTCGAGCCGGTCACCTTGGTCGGGATGATCGTCGCCGCCGTCGTCGGCTCGTGGGTTGGCGCTGGCCTCGTGGCGAAGTGGCCCACCCAGCGCATTCAGTTGGGCATGGGGTTGTGCCTCGCCGCCGCCGCCGCGCTCACCTTTGCGCAGGCCGCCGGCGCGATTCCGGGCGGTGGAGAAGCGATTGGCGTCACCGGCGTGAAGCTCGGTATTGCGCTGTTCGGCAACTTCGTACTCGGCGTGCTCATGACGATCGGCATCGGTCTCTACGGTCCGTGTCTGCTGCTGGTCAGCGCCCTTGGCATGAGTCCAACGGCCGCGTTCCCGATCATGATGGGTTCGTGCGCGTTCCTCATGCCGTTCGCCAGCGCGCGATTCATCCGTCTTGGCAAAGTCGATGCGCGGGCCGTCGTCGGCAACATCATCGGCGGCGTACCTGCGGTGCTGGTGGCAGCGTACATCGTGAAGTCGCTGCCGCTCACCGCCATGCGATGGCTGGTGGCCGTGGTCGTCGCTTACACCGCAATCACGCTCATCATGAGCGCGCGCCGCGCGTCACAACCGGAAATGGCCGAGGCCTGACCGCGATCTGCCGCATCGGAACGACGAAGGGGCGCCGTGACTGCACGGCGCCCCTTCGTCGTTACCACCCGCTGAGAATCAGGCGGCGAAGCGCTTCGCGACTTCCGCCCAGTTCACCACGTTCCAGTACGCCGCGAGATAATCCGCACGACGGTTCTGGTACTTCAGGTAGTACGCGTGCTCCCATACATCGCAGCCAAGCAGTGCATGCTTGCCTTCCATGAGCGGGTTGTCCTGATTCGGCGTGCTCATGATCGACAGGGCGCCGTTCGTGGACACCAGCCACGCCCACCCCGAGCCGAATCGTCCGATGCCGGCGGCCTGGAACTGCTCCTTGAATGTGGCAAATGATCCGAACGCCTTCGCAATGGCCTCGGCCAGCGCGCCCGTGGGCTCCCCACCGGCATTCGGCGCCATCGTCTGCCAGAACAGCGAGTGATTCCAGTGACCGCCGCCGTTGTTGCGAACGGCGGTACGCACCGCTTCCGGCACGTCGTTGATCTTGCTGCACAGCTCGTCGATCGACCACGACGCCAACTCGGGCGCCTTTTCGATCGCGGCGTTCAGGTTGGTGACGTACGCCTGATGATGCTTGCCATGGTGAATGCTCATGGTCTGTGCATCGATGTGCGGCTCGAGCGCCTCGAGCGCGTACGGAAGCGGCGGAAGAACGTGGGCCATGACAACGACTCCTTCAGTATGACGTGAGTACGAATCGAGCGCCAACCGGACGGCGCGTCGGGCTTTTTCCCTCAGGCTTTGGCCTGCGCCCCGCGATTGCGCCACCAGGCAATGATGCCCGGCAGAATGGACAGGAACACCACCACCAGAATCACCTTCTCGACATGCCTGGCAACGCCGGGCACCGTCTTGGCCAGCACGTACCCCGTGATGAGCATGCTCCAGATCCACAGCACGCCACCAACCACGTTATACGCAAGAAACGATGCGTACCGCATCTGGCCGACGCCGGCCACGACCGGCGCGAACGTCCGCACGATCGGCATGAAGCGCGCAATGATGATCGTCTTGCCACCGTGCTTTTCGTAGAACGCCTGCGCTTTCAGCAGGTGGTCCTTGTGAAAGAACAGCGAGTTCTCGCGGGTAAAGATACGCGGCCCCGTGGCTTTGCCTACGTGGTAACCCACGGTATCACCGACGATCGCCGCCACGGTCAGAATCAGCCCCAGCAGCCACACGTTCAGCCCGAAGGCCGGGTCCGCCGCCAGCAGGCCGGCAGTGACCAGCAACGAATCGCCAGGTAGAAAAAAGCCAACCAGCAGTCCCGTCTCCGCGAAGATGATGATCGTCAGCCCGACGTACCCGGCCCACTGTACCAAGGCGGGGAGGTCACGAAGCTTTTGGTAGAACTCGGTCAGAAAATCCAAGCAGTCATCCGGATACAGACGAGAACGAAAACGGCGTGAGTCATTCACCAAGCCGAAAGGTCGATGGAGGCGACGTTGCGGTCAACCGTCGGCGCAGCAGATGGCATGATCCGGGTCGCGAACTGGCCGCTGGCTCGGTCCGCGAGGTAGTTTCCCGCGGTGCGCGCCACATCCTCTGATCGCCCCAGCGCGACCCCGCTCCACGTGTGTGTGGTCTCCCATACCCATTGGGACCGGGAGTGGTACCACACGGCAGCGCGATTCCGTCAGCGGCTGGTGGCGCTCCTCGACGCCGTACTCGAGCGCAGGAACGACGGCGAAACCTTTCTGCTCGACGGGCAGGCCATCACGCTGCTCGACTATCTGACGGTGCGCCCTGAGCGGGAAGCTGAGTTGGGCGCGCGCTTGCAGGCCGGCTCGCTCGAGGCGGGGCCGTGGTACGTGTTGGCCGACAACCTGATTCCCTCCGGGGAGGCGATCCTCCGTAATCTCGAAGCGGGGCGTCGCGTGATCCGTCGTCTCGGCGCGGCGCCGCCACCGGTTCTCTACTGCCCCGACACGTTCGGGCACCCGGCCGCGCTGCCGAGCATCGCAGCGGGCTATGGATTCGAGACGGCGATAGTGTGGCGCGGTGCCGGCGGCGCGTCACATCCCTCCTCCGACGCCTTTCGTTGGCGAGCCGCCGACGGTGCGTCGGTCGCCGCGTATCATCTGCCTCCCGATGGTTACGAGTTCGGCAGCGCGCTGCCGGTCGAGGACGACGCGGCGGCGGCGCGTTGGCGGCACATATCCGACGTGCTGGTCGCGCGCAATCGCACTGGCGTTGTATTGCTCCTCAATGGCGCCGATCATCACGCACTGCAGCCCGACGTGATCGAGGCGCTGGCCGCCGTGCGCCACGCGGCTGCTCCGGAAGCCATCGTGCAGCGTAGTGCGCTCAGCGCGTTTGCCGTGCGCTTCCAGCGGGCGTGTCGCGATACGGAGCTGCCGGTGGTGCAGGGCGAACTGCGCGATTCCTACGGCTACACCTGGACCTTGGGAGGAACGCTCGGCACACGCGCGCAGCAGAAGCGCCGCAACGCGATTCTCGAGCGCGCGTTGCTTCGCGATGTCGAGCCGTGGATGGCGCTGTCGTGGCTGCATCACGCGACCGCCCGTGCGCGGGCGATCGCATCGAATGGCACGGTGACACTCGCCCAGCTGCCCGCGCTGCTGAATGTCGCGTGGCAGGAGCTGCTGGAGACGCATCCGCACGACACGCTCTGCGGCTGCTCGATTGACGGCGTGGCCCGCGCAATGGATGCACGTCAGGACCGCGTACGGTCACAGACGCGAGGTCTTCGCGACGCCGCGCTCAGTCTGGCATTGCAGCAGGACGTCGTGGCGGCGCGGTCGCGAGCCATCTGCGCCGCCACGGAACAGGCCGTGGTCGTGCGCAACCGAGCGGCGACGGCACGCGGTGGAGTGGCCGAACTTCGTCTTATTGAAACACTCGCCGACGTCGGGGTCGGTCCGGACAGTGCCCAAACGACGCCGATCGACGTCGGCCGTGACTCATGGCGACCGCTCGTGTCGGGCGTGCCGCTGCAGTGGATGGGCGCGCTGGTAGCACACCAACGACGAGAGTCTCCACAGCACTATCCTGACAACGATCTGGTGCGCGTGCACCGGGTCGTCGCGTGGATACCGGAGGTGCCGGCCCTCGGCCTTCGCGTGTTCGCGACGGCGCCGGACGTCGACGCTGGCCGCGTGCACCACGACGAGGTATCCACGGTTCGTGTGGTTGAGTCGGCGACGGACGTCGTACTCGAAAACGACCGCGTTCGCGTCACGGTGCGCGAGGGGCACGTCGATCTCGAGCAGGGCGGACGTCGTCTTGAGCGCGTGCTGTCGATCGAGAGTATCGCCGATCTTGGGGACAGCTACACACCATCGGTACGCGGTGATCCCGAGCGCTTGACCTGCGTTGAGACCGTCGTGCAGCATCGCGGTCCATTGCGCGCTGCCGTGCGGCTCACGTGGGAGTCTGCCACGCAGGACATTCGCGTGCACACCACGATGGTGGTCGATGCGGCGGCCGAACTGTTGCGCTGCGACGTGAGCGGGATGAATCGACGACGCAATCACCGACTACAGCTGAAGTGGCGCACCGACTTCGCAGACCCCGTCACCGTAGCCGACGCGGCGTTCGGTCCCGTGGAACGCCATGTGCCGCGCGCTCCAGCAGACTCGCGTGAAGCCGTCGTACCCTCCATGCCGATGCATCGTTGGGCCACGCAGTTATCACACGGCCACGCCGTAACGATGTTCGCCGACGGTCTCGCCGAAGCGGAGTCCGCCGCTGGCGCGTTGTCGATCACGCTGGTGCGCGCCATCGGCGAACTCTCACGCGGTGATCTTCCTGAGCGTCCCGGTCACGCCGGATGGCCGTCACCCACACCTGATTCGCAGAGTCTCGGTGGTTTCCGCGCACGCGTCGGTCTCATGCTGCACGAAGATGGTCCCCATCGACTCGACACCGTCAGTCGCGCGGCCGATGCGCTGCTCCTTCCGCTATGCGGTGAAACCTGGCGGGATCTCGACGTGCCGCCGACGCCGACGCCGACGCAGATCGCCGGTCCGCAACTTCATGGGACGGGACTCGAAGTCTCCGCCGTCACCCTCGCGCAGCGCGGCGACGGGATCATACTACGCGCCGTCAACCTCTCTGCGAATGCAGTGCAGGGGCACTGGCAGCTTCCTCACGATGGACCGTGGATCGTGACGCGCTGTCGACTCGATGAAACGCCGCTGGAATCACCCGTGCGGCGGGATGCTCGCGTCGCGTTTCTCGCTGGGCCCCGCGAGATCGTCACGCTGCACATCACGGTTGAGCAGCTAGCGTAAGTCGCCGCGTACGCTGCGGTCGCCCAATGCGTCACCCACGACGGTACAGGCCACCACCGTAGCGACCAGCGCCACACCGGGCACCAGCGCGATCCAAGGAGCAACCAAGAGCCACTCCCGTCCGCCCGCGATCATGTTGCCCCAACTTGACGCCGGTGGCTGAATCCCGAGGCCGAGAAACGACAGGCCGCTTTCGAGCAAAATGGCGTTGCCGACGCCGAGGGTGATCGCCACCAACGCGCTGCTCAAGGCGTTCGGCAGCACGTGGCGCCGCAGCACGCGCCAGGACGGTACGCCGAGCGCCTGAGCCCCCTCTACGAAAGCGAGGACTCGTACGCCCTGCACGTCGGCCCGCACCAGGCGCATCACCGACATCCATCCGGTCAGTCCGAGTACGGAAATTACGACGCCGAGTCCCGGCCCCCACAGCGACGCAATCACCAGCAGCAGCACGAGTCGGGGAATCGCCAACAAGGCATCGCCGAGCGCGACGATCGCCCGATCGACGCTCCCGCCGCGCCATCCCGCGATTGCGCCGAGCAGGATGCCCAACGCGCCGCTGAGGGCCGATCCAGCCACGCCGACGCCCAAGGAAATACGCGCGCCGGTCCAGAGACGCACCAACAGATCGCGGCCGAACGCATCCGTACCCAGGAAATGCCACACGCCGTGGCCATCACGCGAGAACGGCGCAACCAGACGCGTTGCCAACACGTCGCCGATGTCGCGTGCGCCATCGACCGCGAATGCCGGCACCAGAACCGACGCGATCGCCATCGCCGCCAGCACGCCAACGGCCCACCGCGGCGCTGCTGCAGGCCTGATATTGTTCTTCGTCACGTCGCACGCCGTCGCGGATCGAGCCGCAGCAGAATCAGGTCCGCCAGCAGGTTGGCCATCACCACGGCGCCGGCGTAGACCAGCGTCAGACCGAGCACCACGGGATAGTCGCGCGCCGCGATGGCCGACAGCATCGTGCGCCCGAGGCCGGGCCACGCGAAGACCTGCTCCACGAATACTGAACCGGCGATCACGCCAGGCAGCGTGAGCCCGAAGAGCACCACCAACGGCGTCAGCGCGTTGCGGAGCACGTGCGCCCGCTCCACCTCGCCGCGCGTCAGGCCCCGCGCATACGCGGCCTGTACATGCGGCGCTCCAGCCGCGTCCAACAGGGCGCGGCGTGCGAACCGCGAGACCCCGGCCGCACCGGGCAACGACAGCACGAGCAGGGGGAGCACCGCGTGCCGCCATCGGTCGGCCAATCCGAACGCTGCCGGGTCCGCCGCCGGGTCTTGCATGCCGAACGCCGGCAATCGCATCGACGCCGGCAGGCCAAGCCACACCACGCCCGAGGTAAACAGTGTCACCATCGCCAGCGCCAGCCAGAAGCTCGGCGCGGCATAGATCATCGTCATGAGGGCGGTGATCACACGGTCCGCGCGCCGCGACGCGCGCAACGCCTGCCGCATGCCCACCAACGTCCCGATCACGAAGCTGGCCAGCAACGAGACCCCCCCGAGGAACAGCGACACTGGCAACGCATCTGCGATGACGCGCGTGACCGGTTCCGCACGGACGAGACTCTCGCCAAGCTCGCCGCGCAGCACGCCACCGATCCACCGCGCATATTGCAACGGGAGTGGGGCATCGAGCCCCAGTGCGGTCCGCTGTCGGGCCGCCTCTTCGGCCGATGCCGTCGGGGAGATCAACAACGTCGCCGGATCACCCGGTGCCAGATGGATCAGCGCGAAGGTGATGGTGGTGACGAGCCAGAGCAGCAGGAGCGCGTCGAGCACGCGTGACGAGAGACGATGCACGTGAGGATGATGCCTCGTGGAGCGAGGACGTCAACCCGCGCGCGGCCATGGATTGTGGCGAGCATCGCCGCGCTGTCGGTGTTAGGTGCCGTGGCCTGTGGTCGCCCCGATCGCCCGGCAGGGACGATTGTGATGGCGTCCGGCGCCGACCTCGAGTCGGGAAATCCGCTCGTCACGGTGCACCCGCTGTCGCGGCAACTGCAGCGACACGCGCTGTTCGTCACGCTGGTGAAGCTCGACAGCGCTCTCCAGCCTGAACCCTATCTGGCGCGCTCCTGGCAGTGGGACGCGTCCCGACGGGCGGTCACCTTCACGCTGTTGGTCGGCCTCACGTGGCACGACGGCGCGCCCACCACAGCGGCCGACATCGCCTTCACGATGGCGGCCGCGCGCGACACCGCATTGGGCTCACCGCGCGCTGGCGATGTCTCGGTGATGGATAGCGTGCTGGCGCTGAATGACAGCACGGTGCGCGTGGTGTTTCGTGATCCGCGTGCCGAACTGCCCACGGTGCTTGCCGAGCTGCCCATCGTGCCGCAGCACGTGCTCGACAGCGTACCACGGGCGCGCTGGCGCGCGCACCCCTTTTCGACGGCGCCGGTGGGCAATGGCCCATTTCGCTTCGTGTCGAGAACGCCTGGCCGCCAGTGGCGCTTCGCGCGGAACGCTGACTTTCCGCCCGCACTCGGCGGGCCGCCGAACGCGCAGCAGATCGTGGTCGCGGTCGTCGACGAAGCCGCCACGAAGTTCGCTGGACTCGTCAGCGGGGAACTCGACGTGGCCGGCGTGTCACCAACGATGGCACATCTCGTGGAGCGCGATCCATCGCTCATGCTGATGACGCCACCGGCGCTCTTCTCCACGGTGTTGGCCTTTAATACCACACGCGCACCCTTCGCAGATGCCAGGGTGCGACGCGCTCTGAGTCTCTCCATCGATCGCGTGCGCCTCGTGCGCGCGGCGGTCGCCGGCTACGCCACGCCGGCGGCCGCCGCCATTCCGCCCGGCTTACCGTTCTCAGTCGCCGAGGCGCCGGTCCTCGACACGAAGCAGGCCGACTCGTTGCTGGATGCCGCTGGCTGGACGCGCCGCCAGGCCGGCGTCGTGCGCACGCGAGGCGGCGTGCCGCTCGAAGTCACACTACTCACCGTTGGTGGCGGCGACATGGCCGTCGAGCAACTCGTGCAGGCGGACCTGGCCGCGCGTGGCGTCGTGCTCACGCTGCGCGTGATGGAACTCTCGTCGTTCCTCGCGACCGTCCGCGCGCCGGTCAAGCAATTCGATGTCGTGCTCACCGGCATTCCTGGGGATATTGCGCTCGGGCACCTCTCGGCGATGTTCGCCACCGCACAGCGCGGCGGTGCACTCGATTACACCGGCTTGCACACCGCGGAGCTCGACCGCCAGCTTGCCGCCGCACGCGGTGCCGGCCCCGACGCTGCGTCCGCCGCATGGCGAGCCGTGGCGGCAGAACTCGAGGCGGCCATGCCGGTCGCGTGGCTGTTCCACGCGCGTGGCGTGCAGGGGCGCTCGCGGAAACTCAAGGGTGTACATATGGATCTGCGTGGTGAGCTTGTTTCCGTCGCGCGTTGGACGCGTCAGGACACCCCGTGAAGCGACTCCGATTGCTGCCGCTCGATCTCGACGCCCGTCGCCTCGAGACCGCCGATGGATCGTCGCTTGCGCCCACCGTGAACGGCCTCGCGATGGAACTCGAGCCGCTCATGCAGCGCGAACTCCCGATCCCTCGCCAGAAAGCTCGCCTCACGCGAGTGGGTGGACGGTGTCCGGTACACGGGCGGTTGCTCGAGTTCGATCCCTGGTCGCCGCATGCGCATTATTGCGAGCGGTGTGCACGCACGTACACTGGCGTCGAGCACGACGACTGGTGGGCGATGGGGGCGCAGCTCTACACCGCCGAGCGCGCGGTGCATGCCGCCACGCTGTACGCCCTGCGTGGCGACCAGCGTCACGCCGAGCTCGCGTTGCGGATCCTCGCGGAGATGGCCGATCGCTACGAGCACTGGCCGAATCGCGACAATGTGCTCGGCCCGACGCGCCCGTTCTTCAGCACCTATCTCGAGTCGATCTGGCTGCTGAATCTCTGTCATGCGCTCGACCTGCTCGATGCCGCCATGGCGCCCGGAGCCGATACGGTCGGAGGGCGACTGCGTGATCGGTTGATCGCGCCCAGTGCCTCGCTCATCGCCTCGTATCACGAGGGCACGTCCAACCGACAAGTGTGGAATGAAGTCGCGGTGTTGTCGGCCTTCCGGGTGCTCGACGACCAGCCGGCCTTCCAAAGTCGCCTCGATGCGGATCAACAGCTGCGCACGTTACTGGAGCAGGGACTACTCGCCGACGGCACGTGGTACGAGGGAGAGAACTATCATCTCTTCGCGCACCGCGGCCTGTGGTACGGCATGCAGTTACTCACCGCTGCCGGGTTGTCGCTTCCCCCGTCGCTCGGCGATCGGTACGCCGCCGGCTTCATGACGCCGTTTCTGGGGCTGCTCCCCGATGAGACGCTCCCGTCACGGCGGGATTCGCAGTATGCCGTCTCGATCCGGCAGTGGCGATTCGCCGAGTGGTGCGAACTCGGCTATGCCCATCGGGCCGATCCACGACTCGCCGGTCTCTTGTCGCGACTGTACGACGGCTCGATCGAGCGGCAGTCCACGGCGCGTGCTCGCTCCACCGCCGACGCCGAGCGCAATGAAGGGCCGACGTCGCTGTCACGCGCCGATCTGTCGTGGCGATCGGTCCTGATGGCGTCGGCCCAGCCGGTGCACGAGGGGCAATGGGCACCGGCCAGCGTGCTGCTGCCCTCGCAAGGACTCGCCGTGCTGCGGCGCGAACAGGGGAACGTCTATGTCGCGCTTGAGGGTGGCCACTCCGGAAGCGGACACGGACATCCGGATCGCCTGGGCTTGTCGCTGCAGACGGGTGACGAGCGATGGTTGCAGGATCCGGGCACCGGCAGCTACGTCGAGCGTACGCTTCATTGGTATCGCAGCACGCTGGCGCATCATGCGCCGCTCGTGAACGGGGCGTCGCAGCCGCCTGCCACGGCGACGCTGCTCGGCTTCGAAGAACGCGGCGGCATGGGATGGATGCGGAAGCGTGCCATGATCGGGCAGGGCGTACACGCGACCCGTACCGTCGTGGTGTGCGAGGGGTACTGCCTCGACGTGCTCGAGTGGGAGCGCGATGCGACGTCGCAGGACGCCGCCGACGACATCACGATCACACTCCCGCTCTGTGGCAACGCGCGTCGTGTCGCCCCTAACGCGTTTTCGACGGCTTCGCGCACGGGCGCGGGCGGACTCGAAGACGGTTTCGATTTCCTCCAGCAGGTCGAGTCGGTGCGCGTCGACGGATCCGCGGTCGTCGACGCGATCGCGCTTAACGCTGACGGTACGCCGAGCCAACGCGTCGGCGCGCGCCTGCAGTTCGCGGCGAACGTGCGAGCCACTCTCATCAGGGCCCGCGTGCCCGGAGCCCCCGGATGCAGCGGGACGGTGCGGCATGCGGTGGAGCTCCAGGGAGCCTCCGGACGATTGGTGTCGGTGTGGTATTGGCAGCCGTCCGACGCGCGGCCTGTCGTTGAACACGTCGTGATCAACGCCACGGACGACGGCGCACCGCTCGCGCGCGTGACCAGCGCCGATGGCACGACGGCGGTGCACGGACCGGCGCCGCACGGATGGCACATTGAATTGCTGGCGCGCCACGCGCGAAGTAGCGTGGATCTCGAAGGGCTCATCGACCTACCGACGGCGGCGGTCACCCAGTCCGAGCGCGTCGCGCTACCGGATCGGGCGCGCGCCTTGCCACTGCACGCAGTTCTTGGCGCATCGCAGTATCTGCGCACCGAACAGGACTGGGGTGAAAGCGGGAGCCCGACCGCCACGGTGCATGTCGCCGTCGACGGACCGCACGTGGTCCTCGAGGTCGTCGCCAACACCGGCAAGGTCGTGGCGCCAGACGGTGGTGGCAACCCGCTCGATAACGAGCGGGCACAGGTGAACGCCGACGGCGTGCAGTGGTACTGGGGCGCCTCGCATGACGGATGGGCGCAGGCCGCGCTCTGTACGCCGTCCGACGACACGGTGCACATGACGCGCCTGGTCCCTGGGGAGTGGCCGCTCCCCGACGCGACCTGGACGGCGCTCCCCGGCGACGGCGGATGGCGCGTGCGCTTCAAGTGGCGCCTCAGCGATCTGCCGACAGCGCCCGACGGCTCCATCGCCTTCGATCTGGTGGTGAACGAGCGTCCGGCCGATCGCGTCCGTCGACGCGGGCAGCTCGTGCTCAGCGGACGTCGTGCCGACCTGCCATCTGCGGCGGCCTACTCCTATCTGCGCGGCGATCGACAATCGCAGGCGCGCGTCGTGCGCCTTCAGCTCCATCCCGGTCGCGGGCCTCAACTCTCGGGCCGCTGAGCCGCTATCTTCACCAGGCGGGACACGACGTCTCGTATGCCTCTGTCATCCCCGCGCCGGGGGGGACGGTCCTCGAATTCCCGTCGGATGTCCGAATCTGTAATGACCGCCGTCACGGTGGTCCTGTACGAATCGCAGGATCCTATCAACATCGGCGCTGTCGTGCGCGCGATGAAGAACATGGGTGCGGTGGACCTGCGTCTGATCCGCCCGTGTCACTACGACCTCAATCGCATCGAGCAGATCGCCCACGATACGCGCGATGTCGTGGCCCGCATTCGCCACTTTGACACGATCGACGACGCGCTTGCGGATTGCCGCTACGTGGTGGCGTTCTCGGGACGGCGTCGCGCCGCCAAGTGGGCGCGCCACACGCCGCGCACCGCCGCCGTGGACTTGCTCGCGCATGCGCAACTCGGCCGCGTCGCCATCATGTTCGGCCGCGAGGATCATGGGCTGCCGAACGACGCGCTCGATCGTGCGCACGCCGTCGCGACGATTCCCACCACCGAGCACTTCTCCCTCAACGTTGCGCAGGCCTGCCTGCTTGCGTTGTACGAGTGCCACGTACTGGCCGGGGACGCCACCAAGAAGCTCGCGGGGCCGAAGCACGCCAAGGGTGCGCCGACGATGGAAGAATTCGAGCTGACCTTTCGCGACGCCGAGAAGGCGCTCGAAGCGCTCTCGTACTTCAAGACGCGCAGCCCTGAGCTGATCATGCGCTCGATGCGCGCGCTGCTGTTTCGGGCGGAGCCCGACGCCCGGGAGCTGTTGCTCGTGCGCACGGCCAGCATCGAAGTGCTGCGCACCGTGGAGCGCGAATCACGCCTCGCCGTCGAGCGCGCTCTCGCCAATCATGCCGTGGCCCGCGAAGCCGCCGTGCGGACCGAATCGCAACCCGCCGACGCACCACACGAGGTTGGGACCGAGTCGTGACTCGAGGCATTCCCTTCGCCGGCGTGCCGGACGACGACTGGCGTTCACGGGCTGCCGATGTGATTCCCGGAGGGAGTTCGACAGGGAGCCGCCGCCCGGAGGTGCTCTACGGTACGCGAGCCTTCGATCCGGCCGTGCCCACGCACTTCGAACGGGCGGAGGGGTGCTCGCTCTGGTCGCCCGATGGGCGTCGATTCATCGATTGCGGAATGGCGCTGGGCGCGGTCGGTATCGGGTACGCCGACCCGTCTGTTACCCGCGCGGTCATCGACGCGGCGTCCAACGGGAATGTGTCCGCGCTCCCGCACCGGCTTGAAGTCGAGGTGGCCGAGCGGCTTGTGCAGGTGATCCCGTCGGCGGAACAAGTGCGCTTCCTGCGCACGGGGGCCGAAGCGAATGCGGCCGCCATCCGGCTCGCGCGCGCACTCACCGGTCGCGAGCACATTATTGCCTGCGGGTATTTTGGGTGGCTCGACTGGTGCAGCGAGGCCATCGGCGTTCCCACGACTGTACAGCACGCCGTCACCCGAGTGCCCTTCAACGACCTGACGGCGCTCGAGCGCACGGTGTCCCTCCACGAGGCGTCACTCGCCGCGATCATCATCGAGCCGCTCGTGCACGAGCTCGCGCAGGTCGCTTGGCTCGAATCGGCTCGACGACTGGCTGACCGCACCGGCGCCGTCCTCATCTTCGATGAAGTCAAGACGGCCTTTCGCGTGCGCACGGGCGGGGTGCAGGAACTCACCGGTGTCACGCCTGATCTCACCACCCTTGGCAAGGCCATGGCGAATGGCTATCCCTTGGCGGCCGTGGTCGGACGAGCCGCGGTGATGGACGCCGCGCAGCGCACCTGGATCTCGTCGACCGCCGCCACGGAGAGTACGGGACTTGCCGCCGCGAAGGCGGTACTTGACTGGCACGAGCGCACCGACGTTCCCGAGCGCATGGCCGCCGCCGGCGGGATGCTTTTGGAGATCATCGGTACGGCGCTGACGGAGTCGCCGTGGGTCGGCGTACAGGCCGACGGACCGCCCACGATGTGGCGGTTGCTGGCCGACGCGCCCGATCAGCTGGACGCCCTCGTCTCCGTTGCGGCGCGCCACGGACTGCTTTTGAAACGCGGAGCCTATCAATTCGGCGCCGTGGCGCACGATGAGGCGGTGCTTGCCCAGGTGAGCGAGCTCATGCCGCACATCATGCAGGCGCTACTCCCCGGACCACGACGCGTCGAGGACTGAGATGACAACCATGGTGATCGACGTACACGCGCACTTTCACACGCCCTATACCAACCGCGGTGACTGGCCGCGATACAATGCCTCCCGCCTCGATGCCGGCGATCGCATCGGTGTCGTGTGCCACGTGGCCTCCGTGCTCGGGTCGTGGGGCGCTACGTCGCCCACCTATTTTGCTTCGCCCGACGACCAGACGCGCGCCAACGACTGGATGCTCGATTTTGCGGACGAACAGTCACCGCGCGTGAAAGCGTGGGTTGCCGTGAATCCGAACTACACGGGGCATGCGCTCGCCGAGATCGAGCGCGGCATCGCGCGCGGCGCGATCGGCATCAAACTCGCGGCCGGCCGTCGCGCCGACGATGCGCTTCTCGACGACATCGCTGCCGCGGCCGCGCAATTCGGCGTGCCGGTGTTGCAACACATTTGGCAGCACCGCCGCCGCGATTGGCCGAATCAGGACGCCTCGGACGGCATCGAGCTGGCGCGACTCGCCGCGCGTCATCCCCGAGCGACATTCCTGTTGGCGCATATCGGCGGCGGCGGCGACTGGGCGCACACGAATCCTGCGGTTCGAGACGTCGAGAACATCGTGATGGATCTGTCAGGAAGCGGGATTGATCGTGGGATGATCGACGAGGCCATGCGCTGGGTCGGGGCGCGTCGCCTGCTATGGGCGGCCGACCTGACGTTGTGCACCGGGCTTACGAAGTTGCGCGCCTTGCCGTTTACCGGCGCATCGGAGGATGATCTGGCCGACATGTGCTGGCGAAACGCCGTGCGGATCTTTCCGGACGGCGCCTTCACCGCCGCGCTGTCCACGGCGCGCCCAACGGCGGGAGCGACCGCATGAGGACGGCCTCGGTGCCAGACGCCCGTCCGATCGATGTGACCAGTTGGATCGGCGGCTATCCGTTCCGCGATGTGCCGCACCCGGACCCGGACGTTCTGGTTCGTGTCCTCGACCGCGAAGGCTTCGCCGGCGCCTGGGTCGGGCATCTGCCCGGCGCCTTCTTCCGCGATCCCGTGCCGTCCAATCGGGCACTGTACGCGGCCTTGGCGCCGTTCGCCGGCGTCTTGCATCCGGCACCGATCGTCCGCCCCGACTGGCCTGGCTGGACGGAAATGTTGCGCGATGCCGTGAATGCGGGGGCGCCTGCGGTGCGGGCCTATCCGGCGCAGTGGGGCCTCGGATCCGGTCATCCGGCAATGGCGGAGCTGGCGTTTGCCTGCGGTGAAGCCGGCGTGGCGCTGCACGTGACGCTCCGCTTCGAGGATCTGCGTCAGCGTCATCCCATGGACTCCGCTGGAGACGTGCCGGCGGCGACCCTAAGAGCGATCGCGCGACTCGCGGGATCCCGATGTCATCTCGTCGTTGCCGGTGCCGGTCGCGACCTCATCGAAGAAACGCACTGGGGACTCACCCCCCTCGAGCAGCAGCGCGTGTTCTACGACTTCGGGTGGGTGTGGGGACCGCCGGAGGATCATTTTGCGCACCTCGTAGCCACCGTCGGCGCCGAGCGGCTGGCCTGGAGTAGCTGGTGGCCGTTGCGCCTGACGCAGCAGTCGCGGGCCCTCGTTGACCTGTTACCGCAACACGCTTCGTCCCCGCGTGCTGAACCGAATTTTGCGAACGGCCGCACGATTTTCGAGGCCGCGCAGCAGGTGGCTCAGTCCAGACTCGAGCCCGAACACGGCGCGGGAACCGCGTTGCGAACAAATCGTTGATGCTGCAAGCGGAAAGTTCCAGCAAACCGTCGCGTTATAGCATGCGAACACTTGCGTACAAATACGGTGACGGGCATACTTCCCGCTTGCAAAAATCGGGTTGACACAGACTTACACGCATGACTACGGCTACGGTTCGTCACCAGAATATTCGGGGCGTGCGCAGTGTCGGGGTCGTGCGTGACGTGTGTCTTCCGCATCCAACGCCTTCCCGGCCCAAAAGTCGATGACGGTCAAGAAGAAGTGGACGGTGATTCCTGCGTTTCTCGCGCTTGCGGCAGCGGCCACGTTGCTGTCGGCCTACAGCGGCGCATCGTCGTCGCAAGGCCTGCGCGTCGAACAACCCGTCAAGTTCGTTCACGCGCCGCACGTGGCGAAAGCTGGCATGAACTGCCTGTACTGTCACAGCGCGGCGAACAAGGCGCCCGATCCGGGTAACGCTTCGGTTTCCACGTGCATGGGCTGTCACGTGATTGTGAAGCCGCAGGCGCCGGAGATCAAGAAGGTCGCGGCTTTCTATGCGAAGGGGCAGGCGATCCCCTGGAACCGCGTCCACAAAGTGCCTGACTACGTGCAGTTCCCGCACATGCGTCACGTCAACGCGGGTGTGACCTGCCAAACCTGCCATGGCCAGATCCAAAAGCAGGGTGCTCAGGGACCCGACACCAACTACGTACCCGTGCAGCAGGTGAACTCGCTCAACATGGGCTGGTGCATCAACTGTCACGTGCAGGGCTACAAGCCCGCTGAAGGGGCTCGCCTGGCCGGAATGCCGGTCACGCCCGAGCTGCTCGCAGCGCCGCCGAAGAAAGCGCGATACGATTGCGCAACCTGCCACTACTGATCGTCATCTGACCCTCCACCACGGGGCCACGGCGCGTAGTGTGCGCGCCGCATGCCCTGTGCAGCCGCCCGGAGCGGAGTGACTGCATGAGCACTGAAGCGGGGACCGGCGTCAAGCGCCGAGAATTCCTCAAGATCTTAGGCGCCACGGGTGCGACGACCGCGGTAGTGGGCTGCTCCTCCGAAAAGGTGGGGAAGCTCATTCCGTACGTTGCATCACCCGACAACACCGTGCCGGGTGTGTCGCAGTATTACGCGACCACCTGCCGCGAGTGCGCCACGGCCTGCGGCGTGATGGCCGAAGTCCGCGACGGCCGTCCGATAAAGCTGGATGGCAATCCCGACCACCCCATGAGCCGCGGCGCGATCTGCTCCGCTGGCCTCTCGGCGGTGCAGGGGTTGTACAATCCCGATCGCTATCGGACGCCGATGGTTCGCGAGGGCAACGCGCTGAAGCCCACCACGTGGGACAAGGCGTACGAGCTGCTCGCCCAGAAAATCGGCGAGGTCAAGAGCCGCACGCAGGCGTCCAACGTCGTGTTCGTGAATCAGCATGAGTCGGGCACCTTCCCGGGTTTCCTCGATCAGTGGCTCTCGGCGCAGGGCATGCCGGCGCACCTGAGCGTCGACTCTGCCGCGCCACTGGCCACGATCGCGGCCAATCAGAAGGCGTACGGCGCCTCATGGCCCGCGCTCGATTTCAACGCCGCGAAGCTGGTCATCAGCTTCGGTGCGGATTTCCTCGACGGCTGGGGGCACAGTGTCCCGCAGCAGCTCGACTGGGCCGACGCCCGTGCCAAGCTCGAAGGTGCACCGCGTCTCGTCTACGTCGGTGCGCGCCGCTCCCTCACCGGCCTGAACGCCGATCAGTGGATCGCCGCGAAGCCGGGCAGCGAGATGGCGATTTGTGCCGCCCTGACGGGGTCTGGCACGATGGCAGCGGCTTCCGATGTCTCGGGTGTGCCGGTCGCGACGCTCGAAGCACTGGCCAAGGCCGTGGCGAATGCGGGTACCGGAGTCATGGCCATCTGCGGTCTCACGACCGCGAATGCCGTCGATTGTGGTGTCATGGCGGCTGAGATCAACAAGAAGGCCGGGGCGGTCGGTGTCACGATCAAGCCTGCCACTGGTCATGCCGGATACAATGGTCTCGCCTCGTACGCCGATCTGGCGGGCGCGGTGGCGAAGATGGCCACCGGGAGTGTGCCCCTCGCCTTCGTGCGCGGAGCCAACCCGGCGCACACCATGCCCAAGTCGGCCGGCTTCGCCGCCGCCTTCGCCAAGGTGCCGTTCAAGGTGTCCTTCACGTCGGTCCCCGACGAAACCGCGCAGCTGTGCGATCTCATTCTCCCCGATAATCACTGGCTCGAAAGCTGGGGCGACGCGGTCACCGCGCAGGGCCAGATCGGCCTGCAGCAGCCCACGCTGGAACCCGTCTTCGACACGAAGGCCACTGCCGACGTACTCATTGCGCTCGCTAAGAAGGATCAGGCGCTCGCTGCCAAGTACACGGCGGCCGATTACCGAGGCTGGTTCATCGGTCAGTTCCCGGGCGGAGGGTCGGCCTTCACCACCGCGCTCACCAAGGCCACCATCAGCGGCTCACCGCTGATCGCGACCGCGACGCGCACGTTGACCGCGACGGCCACCGCCGCGGATGCCGGTGCCGGTGACTACTTCGTGCACGTCTACCCGTCGCCCACGTTGGGTGACGGTCGCGGCGCCAACAAGCCGTGGCTGCAGGAACTCCCCGATCCCGTCACCAAGATCGCGTGGCAGTCCTGGGTGGAAGTCCACCCTACCACGTTCAAGAAGCTCGGCCTCGTCGAAGGGCAGCACCTCACCGTTGAGACGTCTGCGGGCAAGATCACCGCACCGGCGTATCGATACATGGGTGTGCGTCCCGACACCGTCGCCATCTCGCTCGGCCTCGGTCACACGGCCTACGGCCGCTTCGCCCAGAACATCGGTGTCAACGCCTACGATCTCGTCACGAGCGGTTGGGATGCCTCTGGCGCGCTGACGCTCTCGGGGACCAAGGGGAAGGTCACCGTACTGGCGGACACGTCGCAGATGGTCACCACGGAAGGCTCCGCCCGTCAGCACGGCCGTGGCATCGGTCAGGCCATGACGCTGGCAGCGCTGCTTGGGCAGGAAGCGGAAGAAGGCGAGCACGAAGAGCACGCGATCCCCGGATTGCCGTCACAGGATTTCAAAGCGGGCCTCAAGTCGCCGATCGCGGCCGACGCGCAGGGCGAGCTGGCCAATCCGAACGCGAAGGACCTCGGGATGTACGCCCCCGACCACGTGCAGAAGATGGAGAAGCGCCGCTGGGCGATGACCATCGATCTTGCGCGCTGCACCGGTTGCTCGGCATGCGTCACGGCCTGCTACAGCGAGAACAACATCCCGACGGTCGGCGCGCCCTATCAGGGTCGCGCCCTCAGCCCGACGGTGTGGGATGAGCGCCCGGGTGCGAACATCATCAAGGGCCGTGAAATGGCCTGGATTCGCCTGGAGCGCTACTACGAAGGCAACGAGAACACGGAGAACGAGTTCTCGCCCGACTTCGACACGCGTTTCGTGCCGATGATGTGTCAGCATTGCGGCAATGCGCCGTGCGAGCCGGTGTGCCCCGTGTACGCCACGTATCACTCGCCCGATGGACTCAACGTGCAGGTCTACAATCGTTGCGTCGGCACGCGCTACTGCAGCAACAACTGCCCGTACAAGGTCCGGTACTTCAATTGGTTCGGATACGGTGAGCCGGATCGCAAGCAGTACGCGTGGCCGGAACCGATGCACTGGGGCCTCAATCCCGATGTCACCGTGCGTGGCAAGGGCGTCATGGAAAAGTGCACGTTCTGTGTGCAGCGTATCCGTGAAGCCGAGCACCGCGCCAAGGCGGAAGGCCGTGAGGTCAAGCCCGATGAGTTCACGACCGCGTGCTCACAGGCATGCCCGTCTCGCGCCATCATCTTCGGTGACGCGGCCGACGAAAACTGGACCGTCGCGAAGCTCGCCTATGACCGTCGTGCCTACCACGTGTTCGAAGAGCTGAACACGTTCACCGCCGTGGTCTATCTCAAGAAGGTCAACTATCCGGCGCCGGCATCCCCGGCGCAGGCCTGAGGGCATCGCACATGGCATCCGTAGGATATCCGGTGCGTGAGGGCATTCGTGGGCCGAACATTCCGTCGGCCGACGTACAGCTCCCCGCCGTCAAGGATTACGAGCAAGTCGACCGCGATATCATCGCGACGCTCGGCTTTACGAAGAAGTGGTTCATGGGCCTCAGCGTCGCCGTTCTGGCGATGCTGATCGGCGCCTCCGCGTGGATCTATCAGATCTACTGGGGACTCGGTCAGGCCGGATACGAGCCGCCGGTGATGTGGGGTAACTTCATCATCACGTTCGTGTTCTGGGTTGGTATCGGTCACGCCGGTACGCTCATCTCGGCCATCCTGTTTCTCTTCCGGGCTGGCTTCCGAACATCGATCTACCGCGCCGCTGAGGCGATGACGGTGTTCGCGGTCATGACGGCCGGTCTGTTCCCGATTATTCACATCGGGCGCCCGTGGAAGTTCTTCTGGTTGCTGCCGTATCCGAACTGGCGTCTGCTGTTCCCGAACTTCAAGTCGCCGCTCGTGTGGGACGTCTTCGCCATCTCGACGTATCTCACGATCTCGACCACGTTCCTCTACATCGGCCTGATCCCCGACATCGCGGTGCTCCGCGACAAGGAAACCAACCCGACGCGCAAGCGGATCCTCGCGATCCTCTCGCTCGGCTGGCGGAACAGCGACCGGGAATGGCGTCACTTCGCGAAGGCGTATCTCTTCCTCGCCGCCTTCAGCACCCCGCTCGTGCTCTCCGTGCACTCAGTCGTTTCGTTCGACTTTGCCATGGCGCTCACACCGGGTTGGCACGCCTCGATCTTCCCGCCGTACTTCGTGGCTGGTGCCATCTTCTCCGGCTTCGCGATGGTGTGGACGATCGCGATCCCGATGAGAAAGTGGTTCAAGCTCGAGCACTACATCACGCTCAATCACCTCGACGCCACGGCTAAGGTCGTGCTCTTCACGTCGATGGTCGTCGGGTGTGCGTACATGATCGAGTTCTTCATTGCCTGGTACAGCGGCGTCCGCGCGGAGCAGGAGTTCTTCTGGAATCGCGTGTTCGGTCAGTGGTGGTGGGCGGCGTGGATCATGTTGCTCTGCAACATGTCCCTTCCCATGTCGCTCTGGTCGCAGAAGCTCCGCCGCAATCCCACGTGGCTGTTCGTGCTGTCGCTGTTCATCAACCTCGGCATGTGGTTCGAGCGCTTCGTCATCGTCGTGCCGTCACTCTCCCATGAGTTCGAGCCGTGGCAGTGGGGTAGCTATGCGCCCAGCTGGGTCGACATGGCGTTCCTCGTCGGTTCGTTCGGTTGGTTCTTCATGTGGTTCCTGCTGTTCGTCAAGCAGCTGCCCGTGATGGCCATTGCCGAGCTCAAGGAAATCGTCGCGCCGCGCGTGAAGCACGGCCAAGGCGGAGGGCATCACTGATGCAGGGTGTTGTCGGAGCATTTCATGAGATCGATACGACGGTTGCGGCCATCGAAGATCTCAAGAAGAAGCGATTGGGTGAGGTCACGGTCTACTCGCCGACCATTCGTCACGAACTCGAGCATGCGATCGACGCCCCGCAAAGCGTCGTTCGCCGGTTCACGCTGATTGGCGGCCTTCTCGGCGTCAGCTTCGGCTACTGGGTGGCCATCTGGTCGTCTACCTACTGGCCCCTCGTTGTCGGTGGCAAAGCGATCGCCTCGTGGATCCCGTATACCATCATCGGATTCGAAGTGATGGTGCTCGTCGGCGCGTTGTCCACCGTTGCGGGCATGTTCATCAATTCGCGCATCCCGCGCCTCAGCACCACGTCGGGGTATGACGCTCGCTTCTCGGGCGGATACTTCGGCATCTTCATCGCTTGCGACGCCAACAAGGCGGGCCAAGCGGAAGAACTACTGCGCCAACACGGTGCAGTGGAGGTGCGGCGTGAAGCCTGAGCCTACGTTCTTCATGACCTCTGTCGTCGCGCGTTCGGCACGCCTTGCGGTTGCCGTCGTACTCCCCTTCGCGTTCGGGGCGTGCACCTGGTTCACCGACTTCAAGAATCAGCCCCGTATCGAGCCGTGGGAGCCGGTGTCGCAAAACGACGCCGACTCGCTGATCCCGCCGCGCGGCAATCCGCAGTTCAGCGTGCCGGTGCAGGGAACGGTAGTCGCCGGTTACCAGATTTCGTACGCGCCGCTGCCGGGCGTCATCGACTCATTTTCGGCCGTTCCCAACCCGCATCCGGTTACGGAAGCGTCGTTGGAGAATGGACGGAAGAACTATCAGATCAACTGCTCCGTCTGTCACGGCTTGGCCGGCAACGCGAACGGCGGCTTGAAGAAGGTCAACCCGAACTACGGCTTCGCTCCAAGCCTGCTCACGGAGTCGGCGCTCGGGCGTACCGACGGCTACATCTATGGCATGCTTCGGAACGGCCGTGGCCTCATGGGCAGCTACAACCGAATCGAAGAGCCGGATCGTTGGGACGTGATCAATTACGTGCGGGCGCTCCAGGGAAAAACGACGATCAAGGCAGATACCACGTTGGTCGGTTATCCCGGTCAGAACGGAACCACCGTACCGGGACCGTCGCTCACTGCGCCGAGCGTCCCCTCGCGGTACCTGCATCCCACGCAGCAGCCGACGCCCGGATCCTCGGGCATGAATTCGGCCACCTTCAAGGGCAACAACGACAACGACACCATGCGCAAGCTGCATGGCGCTCCGCACTCGGAGAAGGCTCCTGCTGGTGAGACGTCCAAGGCCGGTACACCGGCCGCGAGCCAGGAGAAGCACTAGTGAGCCAGCATTACCACTACCCGGCGCGCGCAGAGCTCGCGAAGCGTCTGGCCGCCAAGCCGGTACCGGGCGGACTCAAGATGGCCGCGCTGGGCGCGGCCGTGGTCGGCATCGCAGTGTTTGTCTTCGGCCTGTTCAGCAATGCGGATCGCGCGTGGCAGGCACTGCATTTCAACTGGTTGTTTTTCGCCACGATCTCGTCAGCTGGGGCGGCGTTCGCCGCCGTGCAGCGTATCGTGACCGCGCGTTGGTCGCGTCCGGTCGTCCGCTTCGCGGAAGGCTATGTCGCGTTCCTGCCGGTGGCGTTCGTGATCCTGCTGCTCATTCTGTTCCCGGGACGCGAGCACATCTTCACGTGGGCGGGTCGCGAGACGATTTCGGTGGCCGAGAAGGCGCGCTATCTCCAGCCCGGCTGGTTCGTGTTGCGCGGCATCTTCTTCTTCGGCGCCATGATGGTGCTGCAGATGCTGTTCGTGTACCACTCCATCCGCATGGACGTCGCTGTCCTGCCGGAATACGGCGCCAAGTGGGCGGCTGGACTCCGCGCCAAGATGCGCGCTGGCTTCGGTGACGAGCGTCGCGAACTGCACACGCAGCATTCGCTGCAGGGCAAACTCGGCGTCGCGGTGTGCATCTCCTTCGTGGTCGGCTGGTGCTTCATGGCGTGGGACTACTCCATGAGCATCTCGCTCCACTTCCAGCAGACGATGTACGCCTGGATCGTGTTCATGGGCGCCTGGCTCAACATGATCATGTCGCTGTCACTGCTCGCCATGTGGTGGCGGAAGCACCTGCAGGCCGACGACCTGGTGACCATGGATCACTTCTGGGATCTTGGTAAGCTTGGCTTCGCCTTCACGGCATTCTTCGGGTACATCAGCTTCAGTCAGTACCTGGTGATCTGGTATGGCAACTTGCCCGAGGAAACGCACTTCTATCGGTTGCGTCTGTCGGGGGTCTGGAAGAATCTGACCCTGTTGGTACCCGTGCTGGTCTTTGTGCTGCCGTTCTTCGGGCTCATCTCGAAGGCCGCCAAGGTGTACCTGCCCACGTTCGTGCTCTTTGCGGTGTGTAGCCTCCTGGGCATCTATCTGCATCGCTACATCGAGATCTATCCGTCCATCTACGGTGAGGCCACGAGCCTGCCGTTCGGACTCCAGGAAATCGGCACCACCATTGGCTTCCTCGGTCTGTGGGTGTTTTGCTACTTCTCGTTTATGGACGCGTTCCCCGTCATGCGTGTGTTCATGATGACGACGCCTGCCAAGGATGAAGTGCAGGTCCCCGTCGACGCCCGCACCATGGAACCCCTCCCCGCGCACGAGTAGTCGTCGCGAGGCGGTTGGGATTCACGCATGAACGAAAGCGGGCGAACACTCTGGTGCTCGCCCGCTTTCGCTTTTCGCTCCGAAGAGATTGGCTCCGGGCGGTGAATCGATTATTCTTGTGGTGTTGGTAGGGCTTTGGGGCGTTAGCTCAGCTGGGAGAGCGCGCGCTTTGCAAGCGTGAGGTCATCGGTTCGATCCCGATACGCTCCACTCGAAGTCTTTATTGATGTACACGGCAAAGCGGGGGCAGCCATTCATGGCCGTCCCCGCTTTGCTGTGTAGGCGACGCCGGCAAGGACTAGTAGATCGCACCCGTGCTCGACGACAGCACCCCAGTGTTTGCGCTCAGCGTATACGACGTCGACGTTGCCGCCGTCCATGTGGACAGATTGAACGGCGATCCCACCGGCACGCGTGTCGTGGTCACCGGCGTGTAGGTCAGCGGCGTGCTCGCCGAGCAGACGCGCGTCGCGCCTGTCGTGACGCTGAGGAAGTAGGCGCCGTTGCCAACACCGAACACCGTGGCCAAACCGTTCGGGAGCACACCAACGGCGGACTTTTCGTCGACACCGATGCCGCGCGGCGCCGCTGAGCGCCCGTCCTGCTGCAATCGCGCCAGGAAGGTGACGAGCCGGCCCATACGATCGCGCACCACGAAGTGCGAGTCAGCGATGAGATTCTGCAGTACGGGCACGTTAAACAGCGCGTTCGTGATCGTCACCGAGGCGTCATACGGATTCGCTAGCACGGCGGTTGAGGTCGAGGACGCGTTGAACGCCGCGTACACGAAGGGACTCAGCACAGCGAGTCCTGCGCTCGTGCCGCCGATCGGATAGCCCGCCGCGACCCGTGCGTTGACCGCCGTCTGAAGCGCTGTTCCGGTCCACAGATTCACGTAGGTGGACTGATCGCCGCCAGCGATGAACAGCACTTCGGCCTTCGCGATCGCGTTCTTCACGTAATCGCTGTTTGCGCCAGCCACGGTCGAGATCACAACACTCGTGACCGAATTCGCGCCGAAGTTCACGAAGTAATTGTTGTAGCCATTCGAACCGCTCGTACGAAGCACCACGACGTCGCCGTATTTACCGGCGCTTCGCGCGCCGCCCTGCGCCAGTAACCACTGCATGGCAGCATCGCTGTCCGTGCCTCCTCCCGCGAGAAGCGCGCCGCCCAACGGCGTCGTCTGCACATCAGTCGTGTTGCCGGACACGTACGTGGTGTAGCCGGGATCGACCTTCACCTTGGCCGACATGGCTGACATCTCGTCGGTCGCGCCGGACGAAACCGGAGCAGTGGGAGCGAGCGAGCGGCTGCTGCACGCAGCAAGCGCCAGCGAAAGCAGCAGGGCAGAGCACGCGCGGTTTGTCATGATGAGCACGGCAAAGGATGGCATTCACGAGCTGGCGTCAGGCCAATATACGGAAATCCCCGCGCTACACGATGCCCGTGCGGCGCGGGGATTTCCGGTGCCAGACGGCCCGGACTTACGGGGCGATGGCGATGCCCCTCAGCGGCGCGGCGTTGGCTACTCCTCCCACCGGGAAGAGCGTGCCGGTGGCCAGATTGATCGAGTACAATGTGGAGCCGGTGAAGCCGCCACCAACCGTGAGCGAGACGTAGGCCGTGCCGTTGTTGCCGGCGATGTCGAAGCCGACGTCACCCGTGCTGTTCACGCCGAGTGGCCCGACGGTAGTCATAATACCGTCGTTCGGATTGGCCAGCGTCACCAGCACATCGCGCGCGAAATCGATCGCGTACAACACCGTGGTCGTCGCACCGCTCACGCTGTTGGTGTATGCCGTGCCGCCGATCGACGGCGTCTGCAGCATGCCGCCGTCACCGAGCGAGTACGTCAACGCGCCGTCCACCGCCGCAACGGTTCCATCTGTCGCACCATTCAATCGAGGCACGAGTCGCAGATTCTGATTCGTGTTGCCGTGCACGCGAATGCGATTCGGCACCGGATTGAAGTCGAAGCCGAAGTTCGTGCCAGCCAGCAACGGCGTGAAGGCCGTGGTGCCCACGAGCGTGGCGGCGCCGGTCAGGGTGTCGAGCGTGTACACGCGACTCGTCGACCCGAGGGCGTAGAGCCGTCCGTCGACCGGACCGAAGTCGATGCCCTGCAGCGATTCGCCAGCTTGCAGCCCTGCCACCGTCACCCGACGCAGCACGACATCGGGCCGGATCGCGCCGAAGGTGATTAGCGAGTTGTTGCCGTCCACGGCGTAGATGGTGCGGCCGTTCGCTGAGCCCGTCGGGCCCGTCGGACCAGTCGGCCCGGTCGGACCCGAGGGCCCGGTGGGGCCCGCGGGACCCTGCGCGCCATCAGCCCCGGCAGGTCCGGTCGGACCCACATCGCCTTCACAAGCGGACAGGGCAGCCACGGCGAACACGAGCAAGGGGCGAACGAAGGAAGAAGGCAGAGAGATACGCGGCATCGCGGGAGTTCCTCGCCGAAATCGGCTCGGGTGAACGGATCGATCGGTCCGTACGCGCGCGCTTGCGACGTCGGCGATCTGAGCTCTTCCCTTACGACGCACAACTGCCGGTGGATCTCCCGGACGGTCGCGCCACGACTGCTATGCCCCCAAAGCCTCCGGACGGCGCACCCGCCAGGCGCGCAGGTTGTTCAGCGTGGCGCGTGAGCGCGAGGCAAGCAGCGACGCGAGCTCGAATGCCGGAAGCGCTTCGCCGAAGTGTCGCCCTTGCTGCTCAAAGCACTGGAGACGCGCGAGTCGTTGTGACTGCTCAGCATTCTCGACGCCCTCGGCGACGACATCGAGTCCGAGGCCGCGCGCCAATCGCACCATCGAGGAAACAATCGCCTGATCACGCTGGTCCACCAGCAACTGTGAAACGAACCGGCGGTCGATCTTGATGCCGTCCACCGGCGCCTCGCGCAGGAAGGTGAGCGACGCGTGCCCGACACCGAAGTCGTCAACCACGAGGCGCAGTCCGAGGCCTTTGAGCGCCCGCAGTGTCTCCATGATCATCTCGCCGTCGACCATCGTGCTGTTCTCGGTGACTTCGAGCGTCAGTGCTTCAGCGGGACAGCCGGTCTCCTCGAGAATCGCCGCGACACGCTGCTCGAAGCCGTGCTCCCGCAACTGCACCGCGGACAGATTTACCGACACGCGGAGCGCGCCCACATCGTGGTCGCGCCGCCACGCCACAATCGCGGTACACGCATCACGCAACACCTGCTCGCCGATCGGCACGATTAGTCCGGTGTCCTCGGCCAGCGCCATGAACCCCGACGGTGACAGCAGGCCACGATCCGGGTCGCGCCAACGCAGCAACGCTTCGGCCGCGACGATGCGGTCGGCCACGACGTCGAGAATCGGTTGGTAGAACACCTCGAACTCGCCCTGCGCCAGCGCCGCGCGGAGGCGAGACTCCCGGCGGTGCGACACAGAGTCTGCGATCTCCAACGCGTCTTCGTCGTCGCTGCCAACCGCCGCCACGCCGGCCATCGGCGTCAACATGCGGCCGCGGCGACGCTCGTACTTCTCGCGGTACATGTCGGAGTCGGCCGCGTCCAGAAGGTCCTGTGCCGTGGCACCGTCGAGCGGCGACATGGCGCTGCCGATGCTGGCCTCGATGATCATCGCTGCGTCACCGGTGACCTCCACGGCGGCCTGCAACGACTCGAGGATCGTATCTTTCACATGCGACACGTCGCGGCGGCTGGTGACGTCCGGCAAGAGAATCACGAACTCGTCGCCGCCCAGTCGAGCCACCGCGTCGGATCGGCGGACCGAAGCCAGCAGCCGCGCCGATACCACTTTCAACAGCGCATCCCCTTTGGCATGCCCCATCGTGTCGTTGATGGCCTTGAATCCATCGAGATCGACGAACAACAATCCCGTCTTGCGATTGTAGCGAGACCCGAAGGCGAGCGCACGGTCGAGCTGATCAAGAAACAGTTCACGGTTGGCCAAACCGGTGAGCGGATCGTGCGTCGCCCGATGGGCGGCCTCCACGCGGGCGGCCTCGAGCGTGGCCAATCGACGCTGCCGTTCAATGGCGAAGCCGAGCATGCGCGCGAGTGCGTCAGCGGGCACGTCAGCCTTTCCAAGACACTCGTGCGCGCCGGCGCGAAGCGCACGGATCGCGGTGGCGTCATCGAGATCTCGCGTGTAGACCACGATCGGCACGGTCGGCGCCGCACCTCGGACGCCGGCCAACGTCGCGACACCACTGGAGTCCGGCATACCGAGCTCGACCACGACGGCATCGAACGCCGTCTCCATTAACTGGCGGATCGACTGCGCCAGTGACTGCACGCGGGTGACGTGCACCCGATCGCCGAGACGCTGCCGAAGCGCCGTTTCGGAACGACTCGCTTCGGGCTCGTCGCCATCGATCAGCAGGACGCGCAACACACCATCCGAGATTGTCCGAGTTTGATGATTCATGACTGATCCATCACGGCGTTCGGGGCGAAGAACTCGATAGGTGGACGCACCTTCATCCTCTACGTTACTGGCGTTCTCGACATTCGCCAGTAGCTGCATGTTTTGTGACATCCCTGATTCCATTCCCGTGACGTTCAGGGCAGTGGCCTACGCCTCGGCGCTCTGAGGCGTGTATATAAGCGAAATGCGTGCCTTTATCGCGGTTTTTCAGCGAATGCTTTCAAGTAACTATATAAAACGTTGTTATATAGAGATTTAAGGCACCCTATGTAAACGTGTTTACTAAGTGAAGTGGCGAGACAGGTTCCCGCGACTCCAGCACCCGCACACTAGAGCAACCTGCGGGCCATTCGCTGGCCTAGCTATAGGTCATTCGTCGGATATTGCTCTGTTCGCCTCTAACATCTCGGTTGCAGAAGCAGGGGCGGACCGATGACTCGGCCCGCCCCCGCTTTACGTTTAGTGAGTTCAGTTGGATCTCACGGTTCAGCTAGGCCGTCGCGGACGGGACCTCCGTCGCCTGCTCGGGGGCGGCCGCGACAGTGATCGGCACGCGCGTCGGCTGCGCTGGGGCCAACTTTGCCACGCGAATCGTCAGCACACCCATGGTATACGTCGCCGTCACGGCGTGAAGATCGGCGCGCTTCGGCATGCGGAAGTGACGGATAAACTCGCCATGGGCGCGTTCAGAGAAGGCCACCTGTTGCCCGGGCTGCAGCTCCGGCTCACGCTTGGTTCCACGCACCGTGAGCAGCCCGTCCTCCGACAATACCTCGACATTCGACGGCGATACGCCGGGTAGCTCGAGGGACAGGGTGTATCCGGCAGCGTCCTCTCTGGCGTCCGTGACCGGCTGCCAGCTCGTGGCCGACTGCGGTCGGGCGTTCACCGCCTCATCGAACAGCCGATCCATCTCGCGGCGAAATCCGTTGGCGGGAAACGCGGTGCGGAGGGGGACGGAATACATGGGCATCGTCAGCATCTCCATCAGCGGGTTGAGAAACGTCGCGGCGTCGGCCGCGGAGTACGGACACCGTGCGCGGTGCCTCCGGATTGTGGCGGGTGCAGCCGGCGTGCCGTGCACATTCGGTCAGCTCGGCAAGCGCGCGTTATGGTCTTCTGCTGAATTGACGCGTTGCCTGTAATTACGGCAGAGAATACCGCAGGCCACACAAAGCGTTCGATCGGTCAGCTTGTCCGATGCCTCGGCAGCTCCTACCTTGCAACCGTGACTCCGCTACCCGCACAGCACCGATGAACGCCTCGGCGTTGCCAACCCTTCCAGAGGTGCTTGGCCTGCTGGCGCGCGCGCCAAGCGTGACCGATGGCGTAACGTTGGTGTTCGACCGCATCGGCCCGGCTATCGACGCGGCGCGACTAGCACTCGAATTCGCCAATGGGTCGAAATCTCCGATCGTCTGGCGAGATCCCGCGAGCGTCGGTGCGCCGTTGCCGACCACGCCGGGGCAGTTTCCGGTGGCGACGGCGGCAGGTGTTTTGGCGACCTTGGTGGTACACCGAGAGCAGCCGTTCAGCCCGTCTGACCATCCGCCGTTGGTCGCCGTGGCCGACCTCTTCGCCATTGCGCTGGCCCGTGACGCCCAACTGGACGATCTCCAACGAGAGTTGACGGCGCGGGTGCAGGAAGTGGCGCACCAGCGCGCGTTCATGGAATGCGTCGTGGACTCACTCCCCGACGGGCTGCATGTGGTCGACCGCGACTACCGCATTCACGCCTGGAACCACAAGCGCGAAACCGGACTGCAGGGCGTGTCCCGCACCGCGGCGATCGGCCGCACCATTTTCGAGGTGCTCCATCGACAGCCGGCCGCGCTGCTGAAGCGAGAGTTCGACGAGGTCTTCGCCTCCGGGCGTCTCCAGCAGTTTCAGATGGAGAGCAGCGCCTTCGGGGAGCCCCGCACCTTTCGCATCTCCAAGATTCCGATGCGGATGGGTGGCGGTCCCGTCACGCATGTCATCACCATCGGCGAAGACATTACCGACTGGAAGGCCGCGCTTGACCGTACGGCACAGTCGGAGAAGCTCGCGGCGTTGGGCCAGTTGGCGGCCGGCGTGATGCACGAGATCAACAATCCGCTCGCCACGATTGCCGCCTGCGCCGAGTCGCTGGCGATGCCGCAGGAGCTTGGTTCGCCAGCCACGTCGCCCACCGAGCTGCTGCGTATCATCGATCTCGAGGTGCAGCGCTGCAAGAAGATCGTGAACGGCCTGCTCGATTTTGCGCGCCCGAAGCCGGCGCACCGCGAGCTCTTCGATCTCGATGAGGTCGTGCAGCAGTCCTTGTTTCTCTTGCAGCATCATCCACGCTTCAAGCGGGTAAAGCTGGTGATGGAACTCGCGGGAAGCGGTCAGGCTCTGGTACACGGTGACGCCGATCAGCTGGTGCAGGTGCTGATTGCCCTCGCCATGAATGCGTTGGACGCGACGCCCGAGGGCGGACGCGTCGTCATTCGCACCTCGACGGCGCGCGCCGACGATGGCCGGTCGCTCGCTCAGCTGGAGGTCGAGGACGAAGGTCCCGGCATCCCGCGCACGCTGCAGGCGAAGGTCTTCGAACCCTTCTTCACCACCAAACCGCCGGGGCAGGGCACCGGGCTGGGACTGGCGATTTGCTATGGCATCGTGAACGACCACGGCGGGCAGTTGGAGCTGGTCTCTCCTGAAGGCGCGGGGGCGGTCTTCCGCGTCTCGCTGCCGACTGGCACCGCGTCGTGAGCGCGGCGCCGTTCCGACCCATCGATCCAGCGTCGCCGATTCGCGTGCTCATCGCGGAGGACGAGCCGAATCTCGGGATGATCCTCGAGCAGTTCATGGCGGCGCGCGGCTTCGCGGTGACGATCGTGCGCGACGGACGTGCGGCGCTCGAGACGCTGCGCGCCGAAAGCTTTGACGTGGCGCTGCTGGACGTCGTGATGCCCGAGGTCGACGGATTGGAAGTGCTGCGGCAGATCCGCGAGGAGCCGATGCCCCCGGAGGTCATCGTCATCACCGGCAACGGCACGATCGAGACGGCGATCGCCGCGTTGAAGCTGGGCGCGTACGACTTCCTGTCGAAGCCGTATCGCATGGCCGAGATCGAGGTGCTCGTGAAGCGCGCCTGGGAGAAGCGCATGCTCGCGCGCGACAACTTCCATCTGCAGTCGCGCCTCCGTCGAACCACGGCCGATCCGCAGTTCCTCACGCAGTACGCCCCATTGCGCGCGGTTCTGTCGCTCATCGATCGCGTAGCGCCGAGCGCGTCGACGGTGCTGATCTCCGGCGAGTCGGGTACCGGCAAGGATCTTGTGGCGCGCCTGCTGCACGCCCGGAGCGATCGCCCTGACGGACCGTTCGTGGATCTCAACTGTGCCGCCCTCGCGGAAGCGCTGCTCGAGACGGAACTGTTCGGCGTGGAGCGGGGGGCCTTTCCCGGGGCCGATCAACGGAAGATCGGGCTGGTCGAACTCGCCGCTGGGGGCACGCTGTATCTCGACAACGTGGGGGAGCTGGATCTCAAGCTGCAGGCGAAGCTCCTGCGCGCGTTGGAGACGGGCAGCTTTTATCGCGTCGGCGGCACGCAGAAGGTGCAGGTGAACGTGCGCGTGATCGCCTCGAGCACGCGCGACCTTTCGCGCATGGTGCAAGCCGGCACGTTCCGCGACGACTTCTTGCACCGAATCAACACCATCCGAATTGCGCTACCGCCGCTTCGCGATCGGGTGGTCGACATCCCGCTGCTGGCCGCGCATTTCCTGGCGTATTTCGGCGAACAGTTCGGCCAGCGCACGCTACGGTTCAGCACCGATGCGACGTCGGTGCTCGAGCGGTATCGGTGGCCTGGGAACGTGCGCGAACTGCGCAACGTCATGGAGCGCGCGGCGCTCCTGGCTACCGACGGCTTTGTGAGTGCGCTCGATCTGCCGCTGGGCGTGGAGGTCGGCGGCGCGGCGCGACCGACGCCAGTCGTTGCCATGGAGCCGGTGCGCGAATCACGGCGCGACGAGGCACGTGACGCTGGAGCCCCGGTCGTGGAGCCGGTCTCGCCGGACGGGCTGACACTCGAGCAACTCGAACGACGGCACATCGCCGGCGTCCTCGACCAGACGCACTGGCATCAGGGACGGGCGGCCGACATGCTGGGGATCTCGCCAAAAACGCTGTATCGCAAGATTCGCGAGTATGGCTTCAAACGCCCCGCGGGCGGAGCACGCACATGAAGATTCTCGTGATCGAGGACGATCCCACCGTCGGTGAGTTCGTGCGACGTGGACTCGAAGAGCAGCGGTGGCAGGCGGACCTGGTGAACAACGGGCTCGAAGGCGAGCGCATGGCCGTATCACAGCCGTACGATCTCGTCATTCTCGACATGCGGTTGCCCGGTCGCAACGGGCTCGATGTCCTCCGCACGCTTCGTTCGCGCGGCTTCGAGCGGCCGGTGCTCGTGCTCACCGCGCAGGATGCGGTCGACGCCAAGGTCGAGACGCTGCGGGCCGGTGCCGACGACTATGTCACCAAGCCGTTCGCTTTCGAGGAACTGCTCGCCCGCGTCGAGGCCCTGCTGCGCCGGCCGCGCGCCATGGCCTCGCCGCTCCTGCGCGTGGGCGACCTCGAGCTCGATCAAGGCACGCGCGATGTGCGCCGTGGCGATGAAGCCATCGAGCTCACGCCCAAGGAGTTCGCGGTGCTCGAATACCTGATGCGCCATGCGGGCCGCGTCATGAGCCGTACGCTCATCACCGAGTATGCGTGGGGGTATCACTTCGACCCCGGCACGAACATCGTCGACGTGGTCATCAATCATTTGCGCAAGAAGATCGACGCCAAGTTCGAGAAGAAGCTGATCACCACGGTGCGTGGCGTCGGCTATATGATTCGCGGGTAGCGGAGCGCGCGCGTGGGATCGATTCGGGTACGCCTCACGGCCGCGTATACCGCCGCGTTCATCGGTACGCTCGTGATCTTCTCGATCGCGTTGCTGGCGGTTCGGCGCGAGATTCTCTTCCGCGAGCTCGAAACGCGCGTGCAGTCCGAAGCGGATCAGGTCGTGCGCGCGATCAACCTGGCGCGTAACACGGGCACTGATCCCATCGTCGCTCAGCGGGATCCGCTGGCCGGTCCGAGCGTCTCGTTTCGCATGCAGTCGTTCCTGTCGCTGCTCGAGGGGTACGTGCTGGTGCAGGACAGCAGCCAGTACGATATCTATGCCTCGCCGGCCGTGCAGATGCTGTCGTTGTCCGATCGTGAAGTCTTCAGTACGGCCGCGCGCGTCTCGACACCTACACCCGCCGTGCGGCGCGTGGTGATGCGCTCCGACGCCGTGCTGCTCGCCACGCGCGTGGTGCCGTTGAGTGAGAACGCGCGGTACCGCGTGTATGCGGCCCTGAGCACGGCGGACATCAGTTACACGCCCCGGGAGCTCGTCGGCACGATGCTGGTCATCGCACCGTTTCTGCTCGTAATGTCGATGACGTTTGCGTACATCATCGCGGGACGCGCGTTCCGGCCCCTCGACCGTATCATCGATCAAGTCGAGGCCATCACCGACGGCCGCTCACTGCACCGGCGGCTGGCCATCGGCGCTGCCGGCGATGAACTGGCCCGCCTGTCGTCCACGCTCAACGCAATGATCGAGCGTCTCGAAACGTCCTTCGGTGCGTTGCGCCGGTTCACCGCCGACGCGAGCCACGAGCTCAAGACGCCGCTCGCTGTCATGCGGGCCGACATTGAACGCTCGTTGTCGCCCACCTCGACACCAACCGAACAGGCGATCGCGATCGAGGAGGCGCTGCAGCAGGTCACGCGCATGGCTGATCTCGTGGACTCGCTGCTCACGCTGGCGCGCGCCGATGAAGGGCGCTTCGATCTGTATCGCGAACCGGTGGAGCTCGGGCCGCTGATGCGCGAAGTGGTGGAAACGGCGCGCCTGCTCGGTGAGGACGCGGGGTTGACCATCGACGCGCCGCTGATGGAGAACGCCGAGGTGTTGGCCGATCTCACACGGTTGCGACAGCTGTACTTGAATCTCGTGACGAATGCGATCAAGTACACGCCGCGCGGTGGGCGCGTGGAGATGACCCTCACGCGCGGTGACGTGGACGTCACGTTCGCGGTGAAGGACACCGGCATCGGCATCGCCGCGGCCGACCTGCCCTATATCTTCGAACGCTTCTGGCGCGCCGATCGCGTCCGGTCGCGCGCCTCGGAGCGTGGCGGATTCGGCCTGGGTCTCGCCATCTGCCAGTGGATCGCGCAGGCGCACGGTGGCAGTCTGACCGTACAGTCGCGTCTGGGACGGGGGAGCACGTTCACGGTGGTGTTGCCGCTGGCCGGTTCACCGGGCTCGGGCATGACGGGTGAGTACGAGTCGTTTGTCAACAGCCACAGCCAAGAAGATGCGCTACGTGGAATGCTAACGGCGGATTAATCCGATCCTAATGTTCTGTCCATTGCTCGATCATCTTCGCGACGTAGAATCGCCGTAGTCAGTTCCCGGGCCTCTTGTCCGGGCGCTGCGATCCGTAGCCCGCACCCCGGACAAGCGAGATGTTCAACAACCTGCTTGAATCTCAGGCTCAGAAGCAGAAGCGCTTGGGTGGGTCCGTCACCTCGATCATCGTCCATACGGCGATTGTTGTTGCCCTCGTGATCGTCACGAAGAACTCCGGCATCATCAATGAAAAGCCGAAGGAAGAGAAGGTCGACTTTGTCGAGGTGAAAAAGGACGAGCCCAAGCCACCCGAGCCGGAAAAGGCCCCACCGCCGCCCGACGCCGTGGTTGCCCCGCCGCCGCCCAAGGGTTTCCAGGTGCTTTCGGCCCCGATCGAAATCCCCAACGTCATCCCCGACATCGATTTGTCCAAGAAGGTCACGGACGAAGCCGACTTCTCGGGTAAGGGTGTCGCCGGTGGTATCGCCAAGGGTGTTGAAGGCGGCAAGGGACCGGTCCCTCAGGGTGACCAGCCCTACTTCGACTTCCAGGTCGAAAAGCCCGTCGTGATGGCGCCGGGTGCTCAGGGTCCCGCGTACCCCGACATGCTCCGCACCGCGGGCATCGAAGGCACCGTGCTGGCGCAGTTCGTGGTCGACACCACGGGACGTGCAGAAATGAACACGTTCAAGGTGCTCAAGTCCGACAACGATCTGTTCTCCAACGCCGTGAAGAATGCGCTGCAGCGCATGCGCTTCCTCCCCGCCGAGGTGGGTGGACGCAAGGTCAAGCAGCTCGTGCAGCAGCCGTTCCAGTTCTCGTTGAACCGCTAAGGTTTCCCCCTCGCTCTGCGGAGATTTTTGTCATGAACATGTCGTTGATGGAGCTGTACTCGTCGATGGGCTGGTTTGCCAAGGGCATCGTGTTCACGCTCCTTGGTATGTCCGCCTTTTCGTTCACCGTGCTCATCCAGAAGTGGTGGAGCATGCGGAAGGCGCAGGCCGAAACGCGGAAGTTCGCCCCCGAGTTCTCGCAGTTCCTCGAAGAAGACAACCTCATCGAGGCGATCAAGCTGGCCGAAGGCTATAAGAAGTCGCATGTCGCTCGCGTGCTCGGTGGTGCCCTCGCCGAAATCCGCCCGCTCATCCAGGATGGCTCGGTGACGGTGTCGGACATCAACACGTCGGAGCGCGCTGTCGAGCGTGAAATGCTCATGACGATCGTCGACCTCAAGCGTGGTCTTGGCGTGCTCGCGACCGTCGGCGCCACCGCGCCGTTCGTCGGACTGCTCGGCACCACGATGGGTATCGTGAACTCCTTCACCGGTATGGCCACGTCCGGTGCGGGTGGTATCTCCGCCATCGCGGCCGGTGTTGCCGAAGCCCTCATCACGACCGCCATCGGTATCGGCGTCGCCATTCCCGCCGTGTGGGCGTTCAACTTCTTCCAGACGAAGATTGACAACCTCACGGCCGAAATGACCTACACGTCGAAGGAAATGATCGATTACCTCATCAAGGGTGTGTCGGGTGAGTTCGGTCGGTCGCGCTTCACGCGTGAGTTCAACACCGCTGGTCAGCAGTCGATCTCGCAGTAATCACGATCGGTCGTCCGGTCGGCGCTCCGTACGGGGCGCCGCACCGGAGGGCTCAACGCCAGGAGTGCGCGATGGGAATGAGCGTCAGCAGCGGGGGCGGCGTAAAGGCCGAACCCAACGTGACCCCCATGATCGACGTGATGCTCGTACTGCTCATCATCTTCATGATCACGATCCCGCAGATCAACGCGGGCTTCACTGCGGTCCCGCCGGAAGGGCAGAATCTCAAGCCCCACCCGGAAGAAGATGGTGATCAAGTGCTCGGCATCGACGATCAGGGTCGGTACTATCTCAACAAGGCCAGGATTCGCAACGAGGACCTCGAAGCCCTCGTCGGCGAGATTTACCTGAAGGAGCGCGAGGACTACATCATGTACGTCAAGGCCCATAAGGACCTCGAGTACGTGAAAGTGGTAGACGCGTTGGATCGCATCTCGCGATCCGGTGTGCGCGTCGCCGCGCTCATCACGGATCAGACACCGAATACGGAATCGCTCGTTGAGAGCGACCGCATCATGCCGGGGACTAAATAGCCATGAGCATGTCTGCACCGAGCGGTGGCTCGAATCTCAACAACGACATGAACGTCACGCCGATGATCGACGTGCTGCTCGTGTTGCTGATCATCTTCATGATGATCATTCCGATGAGCCGCAAGGCGATCGACACGCAGTTGCCTGATCCGACGCCGCAGCCGCCGTCGACGCAGGTCAATCCAGACCAGATCGTGCTCGAAGTCCTCCCGGACGACAAGTACGCGGTCAATAAGGAGCCGATCGAGAAGGCCAAGCTCCTGGAGAAGTTGACGTCGATCTACGCCCCCCGTCCCGAAAAGATCATCTTCGTGAAGGGTGACACCACGGTGAAGTACTCCGCGGTGATCTGGGCGATGGATCAGGCGCGCGGCGCCGGGGTAAAGGTCATCGGCGTTCCACCGAAGTGATGTGTGGCGCGGACCCGGAACCGGGAACGCGCCCACCCACGAGATCCACGTCGTGACTACGGCGGGCGAACCCATAGGGCTCGTCCGCCGTAGTACGTTGTATAGGTCTCACCCATAGATCCTCAATGACGACAACGCCTCCATCGCTTCCCGATATCGCTGACCTCCCGCCGCCGGATCGCCCCCGCTACCGACCGCCGATCGGTGTGCCGGTCGGCAACCAGCGTCGCGTCCGCAGTCTGCTGATCAGCATCGGCATTCACCTGCTGATCATCATCCTGCTCATCGTGCCGTTCACGTCGCCGGAGATGATCCGCGAGGTTCTGGGAGCTGGCGGCCTCGGCCCGGCCGGTGGAGGCGGGGGTGGTAACCGCGGTACGGGTGGGATCGCCAAAGATGAGCGACTCCAGTTCGTTCGCGTGGCCCCTGCGCCGACGCCGCCTCCGCCCACGGTGAAGCCGCCCACGATTCAGCCCATTGTCCCGCCCCCACCGCCGCCGCCGGTGATCAAGCCGCCGCAGCAGCCGGCCGCCCCGACGCAGCCGTCCGCTACGGACGCCGCCGACGCAAAGTCGGCGGTGACGGGCACGGGAGGGGGCTCAGGAAGCGACGGAAGCGCCGGGTCAGGTCCAGGCAGCGGTGGAGGGGTCGGGTCCGGCGTAGGCACCGGCAAGGGCACCAGCGTGGGTCCCGGCACCGGCGGTGGTCCGGGCACGGTCTACCCCCCTGCGCCCACCGAGCTGTTCCTGCCGCCGCTTCCGGTGCCCAATAAGGCGAAAGGCACCGTTATCGTCGTCTTCGAAGTCGACTCGACCGGCAAGGTGCTCGATCTGCAGTTCACGCCGACCAAAGACGGTGCGTACAACCGAAAGCTGCGCGAGGCGCTCGTCGCCATCCGCTTTCGCCCCGCCGTCAATGCGCAGGGTGTCCCGGTCCGCGGCAAAGCCGAAATCACGTACTCGCTGTAGGCTCGCAGTACGCGTGACCCGACAGTAGCTTGCGCGCACGAGACACCCGCGCGCCTGCCTCCGCCCTCCCCACACGGCGCGCTCCTCCCCCCGATCCGAGGGCCCATGGGGCTGTTTGATCGCAAGCCGATCGCCACCGCTGATGAAAGCGGTACCGGTATGCGCCGTACGCTCGGCGCTGGCGACCTTGTCATGCTGGCCATCGGTGCCGTCATCGGCGCTGGTATCTTCTCGTCGCTCGGCACCGCTGCGGCCGGAGAAACACTCGCCGACGGCACCGTGATCCGATACGGGGCCGGCCCTGCGCTCGTGCTCTCCTTCGTGTTGCTCGGAGCCGTGTGCGGACTCGCGGCGCTCTGCTACGCCGAGCTCGCGGCCATGATTCCGCAAGCCGGCAGCGCCTACGCCTATTCGTACGCTACGCTCGGCGAGATCGTGGCGTGGATCGTCGGCTGGGCACTCATTCTTGAATACGCCGTCGGCAATGTCGCTGTCGCGATCGGATGGTCCGGCTACTTCACATCGTTGTTGTCAGGGTTCGGCATCGACCTCCCCGGATGGCTCACGCACGGCTACTGGAATGTGAAGGCCAGTGGCGACCCGGCCATCCGAGCGTTGATGGAGTCGGCCCCGCACATCGGCAAGATTCCCGTGCTGGTGAATCTGCCGGCATTCGGCATCGTGGTCGCCATTACCCTGCTGCTGCTCAAGGGCGTGAAGGAAAGCACGCGCGCCAACAACATCATGGTGGTCATCAAGCTGCTGGTGCTCGCGCTCTTCGTGATCGTGGGCGGCATGCACATCGACCCGGCCAACTACAAGCCCTTCGCGCCGAACGGCTTCCGCGGGATTCATCAGGGCGCGGCGATCGTGTTCTTTGCCTATATCGGCTTCGACGCGATCTCCACCGCCGCTGAAGAAACCAAAAATCCACAGCGCAATCTGCCCATCGGTATTCTCGGCGGATTGGCCATTTGCACGCTGATCTACGTGATCGTTGGCTTCGTGGCCACCGGACTCGTGCCCTACGAACAGTTGCGGAGCAGCGACCCCTTGGCCAAGGCGCTTTCGATCGCCGGTCTCTCCACGGCGAGCTGGATCGTGGCCGCCGGTGCCGTCGTCTCGATGTCCGCCGTGTTGCTCGTGTTTCAGTACGGTCAGCCGCGCATCTTCTACGCCATGGCGCGCGACGGCCTGCTGCCGAAGTTCGCCGCCAAGCTGCATCCGAAGACGCGCACCCCGCACGTTACGACGATCATCACTGGTGTCGCGGTGGCACTCGGTTCGCTGCTCGCTGACGACGCCGCGACGTATGACCTGACCAACATCGGCACGCTCGCCGCGTTCTCCGTCGTGTGCATCGGGGTGTTGGTGCTGCGCATTCGCGAGCCTGATCGCCATCGTCCGTTCCGCGTCCCCTTCGTGTGGCTCGTGACGCTCGGCGGCGCTGGGGCCTGCGTATTCGTCATGCGCGGGCTACCGTCGAGCGCCTGGAAGGCGTTCGCCGTGTGGATGGTCATCGGTCTCTCCGTGTATTTCCTCTACGGGTACAAGAACTCGGTGCTGCGCCGCGGGAACGCACCGGTCTCGCCCGAATAAGTCACCCGCGGTTCTCCAGCCGTACCACGTCTCCCCAAACCAGCATCATGGCTCATCAGTCATCCAGCGCGTCGCCTGCGGCACCGAGCAAGGGCTTCCTCGGGATCGGATTCTCGACGTGGATCGTCATATCGATGATCGTCGGCATCCTGATCGGCTGGCTCGCGCCCGATTTCGCGCCGAACCTCAAGCCGTTCGCGAACATCTTCCTGCGCATGATCAAGTCGCTGATCGTGCCGCTGCTGTTCAGCACCCTGGTGGTCGGTATTGCCGGTCACGGCGACGACATGAAGAAGGTCGGCAAGCTCGCGCTACGTTCGATCATCTATTTCGAAGTCGTCACCACGGCTGCGCTCGCGATCGGACTCATTGCCGTCAACTTCGTGAAGCCCGGTCTCGGCCTCTCGATCGCCCCTGCGGCCGGCAGCACGGAGGAGTTCAAGGCGCTCGCGGCGAAAACACCGACGTTCGCGTCGGTGCTCGAACACACGGTGCCGCAGAGCTTCTTCGAAGCGGCCGCGAACAACGAAGTGCTGCAGATCGTCTTCTTCGCGATCCTCTTCGCCGTCGCTCTCTCGCGCGTTGAGGGCCCGTCCAAGAAGATCGTGCTCGACGGCCTGCAGGCGATCAGCGAAGTGATGTTCAAGTTTGTCGGTATCGTCATGACCTACGCGCCCATCGGCATCGGCGCCGCCATCGGTGTCACGGTCGGCAAGAGCGGACTCGGCGTGCTGCTCAGTCTTGGCAAGCTCGTGGCCACGTTGTACGCGTCGCTCATTGTGTTTGTCGTGATCGTGCTCATACCGGTGGCGTTGTTGGCCCGCATCCCCATCATGCGCTTCTGGCGCACGGTGAAGGAGCCATGGCTCATCGCGTTCTCCACGGCCTCCAGCGAGGCCGCCTTCCCGCAGGCGATGCAGGCCATGGAAAAGTTCGGCGTCCCGCGCCGGATCGTGTCGTTCGTGCTCCCCACGGGCTACTCGTTCAATCTCGATGGCAGTACGCTCTACCTTGCCATCGCCTCGGTGTTCGTGGCGCAAGCCGCCGGCATCGACATGCCGATCGGCACCCAGCTGCTCATGATGCTGACGCTGATGCTCACCTCGAAGGGTGTGGCAGCAGTTCCGCGCGCGTCGCTCGTGATCCTGTCGGGCGCCCTCGCGCAGTTCAACCTGCCGCTCGAGGGCATCGCGCTCATCCTCGGCGTCGATGCCATCATGGACATGGCTCGCACGTCGGTGAATCTGCTTGGCAACTGTCTCGCCACGGCTGTCATGGCGCGCTGGGAAGGCGAGCTGAATATCCCGGCCGAGGAAGCCGTCCCGGCGTAAGCGCAGATCGACATGGGGATTATCCAGGCCAGCATCCCGCTGTTCTTCCTCCTCATCGCGGCCGAGTTGCTGTTCACGCGACTCGGCCGTCGCGCGTTCTATCGTCTCAATGATTCCATCAGCGATCTCTCGGCAGGCACGCTCAGCCAGATCGCCGGCATCTTCACGAAGCTCCTGCTCATCGGCGTCTTCGCGTGGATCTACGAGCACGCGCGGTTGCAGCGCTGGGTTGGCGTCCCCGCTTGGCCCGATGGAATCATGCTGCGGCGAGATTCGAGCGGCGTGACCATCGACTGGGCTGCGGTCGTCGGCTGGAGCAGTGCGTTCGTCGTCGTCGATCTGGCGTACTACTGGTTTCACCGGGTGTCGCATGAGGTGAACCTGTTCTGGGCGGGGCACGTCGTGCATCACTCGAGCGAGGAGTACAACCTCGCCGTCGCCCTGCGGCAGAGCGCCGTGGGTGGGCTGATCGGCTGGATCTTCTACGCCCCGCTCGCGTTGCTGGGCATGTCGTGGGAGCAGTTCGCGGTCTGCTATGCCATCAACCTGGTGTACCAGTTCTGGATCCACACACGCGCGATTTCGCGCTTGCCGGCGTGGGCCGAGGCTGTCCTCAATACGCCGTCGCATCACCGCGTGCACCACGGGGTCAATCCGGAGTATCAGGACCGCAACTATGCGGGTGTGTTCATCGTGTGGGATCGGTGGTTTGGCACCTTCATCGCGGAACGCGATGAGCCTGTCTACGGCATTACCACACCGCTGCGCAGCTGGAATCCGCTCTGGGCGCAGTTGCACCAGTACGTCGCGATCGCGCGCAACGTGCGACGTGCCGCGTCGTGGCGCGACCGCTGGCGCTGCGTGTTCGGCGCGCCCGGTTGGCGTTCGGCGTCCGAAGGCGGACCCGTGGTCGGACTTCCCGTTACGCCGCACACGGTGATCAAATTCGATACCGCCGTGCCGTCAGCCCTGTCGCGCTATGCGCTCGTGCATTTCGCCCTCGCGATTCCGCCGGCGCTGTGGTTGTTGACCGCGGCCGATCGGTTGCCCGCTCTGCAACTCGGGGCAGGGGCGTTCTATGTCGCGCTCGCGCTCACCAACGTGGGCGGTGTGCTCGAAGGACGACGATGGGCATTCGCGGCCGAGCAGGCGCGGCTGGGAGCGCTCGCAGCGGCGTCGATCGGGTGGCTGGTACGCAACGAGGCGCCGCTCTGGATCGGCGGCGCCTCGTTGTGCTGCTGTGCGGTCAGCGTCTTCGTGCTCTGGAGCAATCGCGCGGCGTTCACGCTCTCCAGTGACGAGCGCATGGATGTCGCGCACCGCGAGCTGGCGGGGCGTTAGACTTCGACGCCCAGCAGGCGCCGCGCCCGCCGCACCGCACCGCGTGCCGCGTCGACGTCTTCCGCGCGCACGGTCGCGCCGGGCACCGCACTCTTCAGACGCTGTTCGAGGCGCTTCCGCACCAACGAGCCCTTCGACAGCAAGCCGCCCGCGAACGCCACCGGAATGGCCGCGCGCTCGTCCATGAAGCAACGACGCGCCAACGTGCGAATGTGCAGGGCGAGTTCTTCGACGCAGAAGCTGATCAGGGCGTTCGCGCGGAGATCGCCGGTCGAGGCCACCTTCGCGACCACCGGCGCGAGCGTCGCGTAGTGTCCCGGTGTGGCCTCTGAGGCCCACGGAATGAGGTCGTCGAGCGACTCCAGTTCCAGTGCCGTGAGAATCGCGCCCGTGAGTGCCGTATCCGGTTCGCGACCATCGTGCGCCGCCGTGATGACGCTCAAGGCGCGGCGCCCAAGCCATGCGCCACTGCCCTCGTCACCGATAGTCGGCCCCCAACCGCCACAGCGCTCCAGTCGCCCGTCCGGCGCACGGGAGTAGGCCACGGAGCCCGTGCCCGAGATGAGCAGGACACCGGCGGAATCGCCGAACGCATCATCCATCGCAATCGTCGCGTCGGCCTGCACTGAGACATCATCAGCCACGCGACGCGACGCGAGCGCCGACCACAGGGCCTGCGCCGCGCGCTCCTGTCCGGCACCGGCGACGCCGACGACGCACACGGCCGGCCGCGTGTCGGTGCGATCGGCCGTCGCCAGGACATCGGCGATCAGCGACTTGATGATGTCCGCTGCCACGCCTTCATGGCCCGGCGTCAGCGCCGTTCCCGCACCTTCCACGCGCGCCAGCGTGTTGCCAGCAGCATCCGCGAGAATGACACGCGTGCGGCTTCCGCCGCCGTCTACACCGACGACGAGTGGTGTCGGGTCGAGAGGTCCGGCACTCATGAACGATTCCCCTGAATAGCGAGAGGCGCTGCGGGCGCCGGGTGAGTGAACGAAGACAAGGCGCCCGTCACGAAGGTGATAGACAGTCCGATCAGCACGTACCATGGCCACGCGATCGATGCCACGCCGTGCAACGTAGGCTCCATCGACGGGTACGCCGCTACGATCTGCTTTGCGAACACGATAAATGCCATGCAGCTGATGCCGACGCTCATGCCAAGTATCGCATCCCGCTGAATCGCGCGAGACCAGAACATTCCGAGGAAGAATCCGCCAAGCAGTCCTCCCTGCGTGAACGAGGCGATCGACAGGGCGATGACGACCACTGGCGTGCCCTGTTCCTTGAACATGAGCGCACCTGCGGTCAGCGCGATGCCCCATGCCAAGGCGAACAGTTTGCTCACGCGGAGCGTCCGTGGATCATCGGCCGACCGGCCGGTGAACGGAAGATAGATATCGTACGTGGACGACGCCGCCAATGCGTTGATGGCGCCCGAATGCGTGCTCATGGTGGCGGCAATGATCGCCGCGACGATCAGCCCGATCAATCCATGCGGCATCCGCTCGATGATGAATGTCGGAAAGATCTGATCGGCGGTGGCGAAGGTCTGTCCGCCGTACACGACCCAGAGTCCGAGACCGACCATCAGGAACAGCGCCATTTGCGCGAACACCGCGAATCCACTGCCGATGATCGCCACCTGCGCTTGCTTCAGCGAACGGCTCGACAGCAATCGCTGCACGATGATCTGATCGGTGCCGTGCGACGCCATGGCGAGGAACGCTCCGCCGATAATGCCGGCGAACATCGTGTGTGGACGGTCGAAGCCGGTATACCAGTCGATCCCCTGCAGCTTGCCCGCCGCTCCCGCTTGCGCAAGGATCGTCGTCCATCCACCGTCGACGGCTTGGCCGATCAGCACGATCGCCGATATGCCGCCCATCAGGTAGATGCTCGCTTGCAAGAGTTCGGTCCAGACCACCGCCTTCATGCCGCCGCGATATGTATAGATGACCGTGAGCACGCCGAGCACCACGATCGCGGCCGGCATCGTGTACTCTTTCGGCATGACCGGGCCGATAATCAGCGCCACCGGAATCGCCGTCGCAAATACGCGCACCGCATCGGCCATCGCTCTCGTGATCATGAACACGATCGACGTGAAGCGCCGCGTTCCGAGACCGAACCGCGTCTCCAGCAGCGCGTACGCAGTGACCAGGTTGCCTGCGAAGTAGCGCGGCAAGAGTGTGTAGGCCACCACGATGCGACCGACGATGTAACCGGCCACGACTTCCAGAAATCCCAGGTTCCCGGTGTACGCCAGACCCGGAATGCTGATGAAGGTGAGTGCCGACGTCTCACTCGCCACAATCGAGAACATCACCGCCCACCACGGAATCGCTCGATCCGCGACGAAGTAATCACTGGTCGATCGCTGCGTCCGACCGATCCACATCCCCAACGCCGTCGTGCCGCCGAGATACAGTAACAGCACGAGCAGATCGAGAAGATTGAAGCGGCCGGTCACGAGGTTACACCGGCATCACGCGATGACATACGCCTCCATGGCGAAATACTCGGCGAGGCCGAGCTGGTCCAACTGCGCCGAGGTCGCCTTGTTGCGCTGCTCGACGCGCTGCCAGAACTCGCGGGCATCCTGGCCGGGAAACGGCGCGGAGTCCTTCTGCGACTGATGCTTGAAGATCGCTTGGATCTTGAGCGTCAGCTCCTCCTGCGATAGCGGCACGAGTACCGTGGCCTCCGTGACTGGCCACTCCTGCCACGCACCGCGATACAGCCAGACCTCCGGAGCCGTTGGCGCATTCGGGCCGCCGTACACGTCCAGCACCGCGCGGTCGATCGCTTCCTTGCACATCCGGTGCGTGCCGTGCGGATCGGAGAGGTCACCCGCCACGAAGATGATCTCGGGCTGCAACTCGCGAAGTAGGTCTGCGACGATCGCCACGTCGGCCGGACCGATCGGATCCTTCCGTACCTTGCCGGTCTGATAGAACGGCAGGTTGAGAAAGCGCGCGTGTTCTCGCGTCAGCCCCATGACTTCGATACCGCTCACCGCTTCCGACTCGCGGATGATCCGCTTGATGTCCTGCACTTCGGCAATGTCCACCTGGCCGGCACGCTTCGCCTCGAGAAACTGGTGCACGGTGTCGGCCAGGGAACGAACCGCCGTGCCCTCGCCGATCCGCTCTTGGTCCAGTCGCACCAGAAAGTCCATGTACCGTCGGACGTCGTGATCGAACACGGCGATGTTGCCGCTCGTCATGTACGCCACGATCATGTCGTTCTCGTTCTCCACGAACTTGCGGAGAATGCCACCCATCGAGATCACATCGTCGTCGGGGTGCGGCGAGAAGCACAGCGTCTTCTTGCCGCGTGGCAGCTTGCTCTTTCCTCGGATCTTCGCGCCAAGGACATTGAACACAAGGCCGTTCACGGCGCCCGGCGAGCCGTGGCGCGCCACCAGCGACGACATCGAGTGCTCGTCGTAGTCGTGCTGCGTGAGCTTGAGGATTGCCTTCTGGCAGCGCCCCGCTAACCAGGTGACGGCGCGTACGGCGAGGGCATCGTCCCAGCGGACTTCATCGATCAACCATGGCGTCGCCACCCGCGTGAGATCTGCCGCGGCCGCATCATCCACGTAGAACGTCGTGTTCGGATGACGCTGCAGGAACGTCGCCGCGACCGCGCGATCGATGTCCCCTTCGACCGATCGGCGCACCACGCCCGATTTGTGCTCGCCCGTGGCCAAAATTGCGATCTCCCGCGCCTGCAGGATCGTCGCGATGCCCATCGTGATCGCTTCGCGCGGCACGTTCTCTTCACCAAAGAAATCCGCCGCCGCGTCACGCCGCGTCACCGAATCGAGGTGCACCACGCGCGTCCGGCTGTGTTCACCGGACCCCGGCTCGTTGAAGCCGATGTGCCCCGTCTTGCCGATGCCGAGCAACTGGAAGTCCACGCCGCCTGCCGCAAGAATCGCCGCCTCGTACCGCGCGCAGGCCTCGTCGATCGCCGATCGCGCCAGCGCGCCGTCGGGGATGTGCACATTGCCCGGTTCGATATCGACGTGGGAGAACAAGTTCTCCCACATGAACCGGTGATACGAGTGAATACTCTCCGGCGACATCGGGTAATACTCGTCCAGGTTGAACGAGATCACGTGCCTGAAGCTCAGCCCTTCCTCACGATGCAGACGGATGAGTTCTCGATACACACCGATCGGTGTCGAACCCGTCGCCAGTCCGAGTACGATCGACCGCCCCTCCGTCGCGCGCTCGCGCATGAGCGTCGCAATGCGCCCGGCCACCAGCCGCGCCATCGCTTCGTGCTCATCGATGATGATGGTGGGAATACGCTCGCGCACCGTGCCATTGATGTCGGGGTGCACGAAGATGGTGCCACTGACGCGCGCAGGCCCGCCGCTCGATTCGAGCGTGCGGGCCTGCGAACCATCAGTGGCCACCGGAGAACCGGAGGCCATGGTCATGAGAGTAGGTGTCGGAACGTCGGTTCAGGCCGAGAAAGAACTGCCGCAACCGCAACCGCCGGTTGAGTTCGGATTCTTGAAGGTAAAGCCGGATCCCTGCATGGACGTGACGTAGTCGATCGTCGTGCCGCTCAGGTACTGCGCCGAGAACGGATCCACGAAAAGCTTGATGCCCTCGAGTTCGAAGATCGTATCGTCTTCCGCGTTCTTGTCCTCGATCACCAGCCCGTACTTGAAGCCGCTGCATCCGCCCGGCATCACGGACACGCGAAGGCCACCCTGCTCGGGCGTGACGCCTTCCGCTTCCATGAACTTGCGGACTTCCGTCGCGGCCGTGGGCGTGAGAACCACCATGACGTCTGGCTGCTGCATCGTGCTCATTGCTGTCCTCCGAAGCGGCCGGCTGACACACCGACCTGATGGAGCGCGCCGCCCGCACCCGATCGCACCCGCGATCGGCAACCGGGACAGCGTCGCGTCTAGCTGTGTGAAAAATAGCGAGTGAATCGCTCCCGTTCAAGAAAGCCCCACTCGAAACCACGATCATCGACCCGGTTCACCACGCAACGCACCCACTGCCGCATCCGTCAGCGCCGTACGGACGCCGCCGATCTTCCGGTTTTCGCGCGTCGGATTCACCCGATTGGTCAGCAGCAGCACAAAGATCCCCTGCGCCGGATCCATCCACAGCGACGTGCCCGTGAACCCCGTGTGGCCGAACGCCATCGGCGACAAGCGCCCGCCGGCGGAATTACTGCCCGTCGGTGTCTCCCAGCCGAGCGCGCGCCGGGAGATCGTCGAGTCCTGAAGGCGCGTGAAGGAGGCAACCGTCACCGAATCGAATACCCGCACCCCGTCGAGCGTTCCGCGCCGGAGGTACATCCGGGCGAAGCGGGCCAGATCCCGGCCCGTCGAGAAGAGGCCCGCGTGCCCTGAAACACCCCCCAGGCGGACCGCATTCTCGTCGTGGACCTCACCGCGCACTTTCTTCTGACGCCACGGATCCTGCTCGGTCGGCGCAATGCGCGCCAGCAGGGACGCGGGCGGCACATAGCGTGTATCCGTCATGCCAAGCGGCGAGAAGACATGAGCAGAGTCGTACTGGGCCAGCCGCTCGCCGCTCACCCGTTCCACCAGTTTGCCCAGCAGAATGAAGCCCAGATCGCTATACACGTACCGCACACCGGGCAGCGTGTCCGGTGACGTCGCAAACAGCTGCCGTTCCGCTTCGTCTGGCGTCGCCGCTTCCTTGTAGAGCGCTCGCCAAGCCGGCATACCTGACGAGTGCGAGAGCAGATGACGCACCGTGATCCGTTCAGCCCCCGGCGCCTTCCAGGCCGGCAGATAGCGCACCACGGGGGAATCGAGCGCCACGCGGCCGGAGCCGACGAGCTGAATCATGGCGCTCGTCGTGCCGATCACCTTGGTCAGCGAGGCGAGATCCCAGATCGTGCTGGCGGACGGCCTCGTGTCGTCGGCGACATCGAGACGCCCCACACCGTACTCGACGATGACGCCGTCGGCGGTACCGACCGCCGCATACGCCCCGGGGAACGCGCTGTCGGCGATCGCGCGCGTCAGCACAGCTCGGACGCTGTCGCCAAGCCGGAGGGTTTGGTTGCCGGCAATGCCCGGCACCGGCGGCAGGTCAGGCGACGTAGCGGCGCGCTTGGCGCACCCGATCAGCACGCTCGCGGTCGCGGCCAGCGCGAACAGGAATGTGGCGCGCCGCTTGAGAAAGACGCGATTCGGTGCGTTCGTGCAGTCAGCACCGCAGCCGGATGGGCCGGACAGCAGCGCAGGACGGTAGGGGTCCGGTCGGGTCATGTGTTCGCGGTAGGGCGGGATGCTGTGCAACCTGAGCGCAGCGGGATCTTCTGGAGGTTACGCGTGAAGGCGATCAAGACGCTGGTGCTGCTCTCAGTGGTATCGATCGGGACGCTTGTAGCGGGATGTGCAGGCGGTGCTCGCCCCGACAATGGCCCGATGACCGACGAAGATGCCGATGGAATGCCGTTCGGGAACCGGAACCGCAAGGTCCGCCCCGGTATTACCGTCCTGTTGGACGATAGCATCAAGCTGATTGCGGGCAAGCGTGTCGCCCTGGTGACGAATCAAACGGGCGTTGACGAGAAGGGACGTCGCTCCATCGACCTCCTCGCTACGGACCCCAGGGCCCAGCGCGCCGGTGTGAAATTGGTGCGCTTGTTTGCGCCCGAACACGGCGCCACCGGAACCGCCGATCGGCCGAACTTGAGCGACGAGAAAGACCAGAAGACCGGCCTGACCATCCACTCGCTCTATCAGAGTCGGACCATCGCCCCACCCGACAGTCTGCTCACCGACGTCGAGGTGCTCGTGGTCGACCTGCAGGACATCGGCACCCGCACCTGGACGTATGTCGGCGTCATGCTCTACTCGATGCAAGCAGGAGCGAAGCGCGGAATCCCCGTGCTCGTGCTCGACCGACCGAACCCGATCACCGGGGCACGGGCCGAAGGCGCCTTGCTTGACTCCGCGCTGGCCAACGCCGACATGCCGGTCGCTGGCAATCGGACGAATGGCTTTGCGCTCTATCCAATGCCCCTTCGCCATGGCCTCACGATGGGGGAGATGGCGCGCCTGTTTCAGGCCCAGTTCAAGCTCGGCACACGGCTCACGGTTATACCCATGCGAAACTGGCGCCGCGGCATGTGGTTCGACGAGACCGAGCTGCCGTGGGTGCGCCCCTCGCCGAACATACCGAATATCACCAGTGCGCTCCTCTATCCCGCGCTCGTGCCGTTCGAATCGAGCAACGTCTCCGTCGGGCGCGGCACCGATGCACCGTTCCAGCGTTTCGGCGCCTCCTGGCTCCGCGCGGACTCCGTGACCCGGATGCTCGAGGACCTCTCGCTAACCGGCATCAAGTTCAAGGCGGAGCGGTTCACGCCCAACAAGCCGGGTGACGCCAAGTTTGCCGGACAGTCGATTCCGGGTATCCGGATCGAGGTCACCGACCGCGAGCGCGTGCAACCCGCCCGGGTCGGTGCCGCCATCCTCTGGGCGCTCTCGCGGGTGCACAAGGACTCACTACGGCTGACGGCCGCGGGCTTCGACCAGCGGATGGGATCGGCCCGTGCCCGGGAGGCGTTGGTGGGCGGAGCCGACCCGGATGCGGTGATGGATCGCCAATTGCCGGCGGTTATTGCGTTCGAAAAGGACGCCAGACGGTTTTATCTCTACCGTTGATGCAAGGGGAGTTCTAGCTTTCCACGGCTAGATACTTTTCCGTTACCTCAGCGCGATCGAGATGCAATCACTGTGGAGCGCAGTCCAGCGCGGATACCTGCAAGTCATCGCCCCTGTGGCCGACTGGCTGGTGGCAAAGCGCGTGCGCCCCAATACGATCACCACCATCGGCACGATCTGTACCTGTACCGCCGGTGTGATTTTCGCTTCGGGGCACATCAGCGCCGGTGGTTGGTTTCTCGGACTCACGGCGCTTTTTGATGTCCTTGACGGCAACGTCGCCCGTCGCACGGGTCAGAGCACCGTGTTCGGCGCCTTCTATGATTCTACACTCGATCGCGTGGCTGATGGCTTCCTGCTCGGAGGCCTCCTGGTCTTTTACGCGACCCACCCGGTGCACGCCAGCCAGGTCATGGTTATGGTCACGCTGGCTGCACTGATCGCCACCTTCCTCACGTCGTACACGCGTGCCAGGGCCGAAGGGCTCGGCCTCGATGCGAAGGTGGGTATGCTGCAGCGCGCGGAGCGCATCACGCTGCTCTCTGCTCCGCAGGCCTTCTTTGGCCTGGCGCTCAACGGGTGGATTCTCGCCGGTATCGTCAGTTTGTTGGCGGTCACGGCGTGGATCACCGTATTCCAGCGCATCAACTTCGTGTATCGCACGACCACTTCCCCTGGAGAATAAACGCAGTGTCCGATTCGAATCTCGGTAACGTCGCGGCCCCAGCCCCGGCAACGGGAAAGCTCGCCATATTCACGCCCGGTCTCGGCGCTGTGGCGACCACGTTCATTGCCGGTGTCGAGCGCGTGCGCCGCGGACTCTCGGTGCCCATCGGCTCGCTCTCGCAGATGGCGACGATTCGCCTCGGCAAGCGCACCGACGGCCGCAGCCCGTTGATCAAGGATTTTGTGTCGCTGGCCAAGCTCGACGACATCGTGTTCGGCGCCTGGGATCCCATTCCGGACAACGCCTACGAGTCGGCCGTCAACGCCGGCGTACTTGAACAGGCCGACATCGAACCGATCGCCGATTTCCTCAAGAGCATCAAGCCGATGCCGGCCGTGTTCGAGAGCCGGTATGTCACCCGGATTACGCGGGCGACCAACGTGAAGTCGGGCAAGAACAAGCGCGACCTCGCCGACCAGATTCGCGCCGACATCCGCAACCTCATGCAGAGCTCCGGCGCCTCGCGCGGCGTGATGGTGTGGACCGGCTCGACCGAGACGTACATCACGCCCGGCCCGCAGCACCAGACGATCGAAGCGTTCGAAAAGGCGATGGAAGAGAACGACGATTCGATCGCGCCCAGCATGCTGTACGCCTATGCCGCCATCATGGAAGGCATTCCGTATTGCAACGGTGCCCCGAATCTCTCCGCCGACTTTCCGGCGTTGCTCGACCTCGCCATCGCGAAGGGCGTGCCGGTCTCCGGTAAAGACTTCAAGACCGGTCAGACGTGGATGAAGACCATCATCGCGCCGGGCCTCAAGGCGCGTATGCTCGGTCTCGAAGGGTGGTACTCCACCAACATTCTCGGCAATCGCGACGGCGAAGTGCTCGACGATCCCGCGTCGTTCAAGACCAAGGAAGCGTCGAAGCTCTCCGTGTTGCACACGATCCTGCAGCCCGAAGTGTACCCGGAGCTGTACAAGGATTTCTCGCACGTCGTGCGCATCAACTACTACCCGCCGCGCGGCGACAACAAGGAAGGCTGGGACAACATCGACATCAAGGGGTGGCTCGGCTACCCGATGCAGATCAAGATCAACTTCCTGTGCCGCGATTCCATCCTCGCCGCGCCGATGGTGCTCGACCTCGCGCTGTTCTCCGACTTCGCGATGCGTGCCGGCATGAAGGGCATTCAGGAATGGTTAAGCTTCTATTACAAAGCGCCACAGACGGCACCTGGGCTCCAGCCGGAACACGATCTTTTCATCCAGCAGACGAAGCTGAAGAACACGCTGCGTCACCTCATGGGTGAAGAGCAGATCACGCACCTCGGGCTGGAATACTATCAATGATCGCAGAGCGCACGCGTCGTCTCCGTCGCGTGGTGGCACTCGCCGCAGCTGGCCTGGTCCTGTCCGGCTGCGGGGGCGGGGGCAGTCCACCACCCACGAATGAACTCCGTTTCAAGACGGAGGACTTTGTCATTCGGGTGTCACCCGAGACCAAGCCGACGCGCGCGCTCGAGCCGATTTATTGGCGCGTGATGGTGCACGATGTGAAAAGCGGCCTCCCGATCCAGGGCGGCGAAGGGCGCATCTTCGGCACCAACCGCGATCGAAAAACCGTCTCCAACGGCCTCGCGGCGACCGAGGAGCTGGGGACGTACCGCAGCAATCTGATGTTCGTCACGGCCGGCATGTGGGCGATGGCGATTCAGTTTCGCCTCGACTCCACGAAGGTGCTCCAAAAGACGCCCGACTGGACGCAGGATATCATGGCCGGTGAGGAGCCGGGCGATTTCTCCCCGCCTGCCTCATCGCGCCCGCCCGAACCACCACCGCGTGCAAAGGACAGCGCGCGCAAGGAACCCTGAGCTATGCGGCACTTTTATCGGACCTCGCTGACACCCGACACGGTGCTGGCGTCGGCCGATCGCTTCTTCGCAGCGCTCGGGCTTTCCCGTGGTACCGTTGCCGCCCGCTCGCGCAGCTTCAGCGGTTCGCTTGGCACTCTCACGCTCTCCGTGAAGATGGAAGGCGGACATTACACGTTCGTCGAAGTGCATACCGATCAGGTTGGTGAAAGCCGACTTGACAAGAACGTGAAGCGGTTCTTCAACGCTGTCCATCGCACCGCAGATCCGCGACACACCATCGAGGCCGGGTACTGATGGCCAAGGCGCGCACCGGCCGCGTATCTCCGGCAGTCGAAGCGCGTCCCAGCGACGCGCTCTCGCGTGAGCGCAAGCTCGACCTGTACTACTGGATGAAGCTCACGCGGCAGCTCGAAGAGCGCCTCGTCAATCTGTATCGGCAAACCAAGGTGGTCGGCGGACTCTTTCGTTCGCTGGGCCAGGAAGCCGACGCGGTCGGTAGTTGTTTCGCGCTCGAGCAACGTGACGTGATGTCACCGCTCATTCGCAACTTGGGCGCGATGCTGGTCAAAGGCGCGACACCCGTCGAAGTGCTCAAGCAGTACATGGCCAAGGCCGACTCGCCCACGCGCGGTCGCGAGCTCAACATCCACTTCGGCGATATCGGCGCTGCCGGCGTCACGCGCGGCTTTCTTGGGCAGATCTCGCCGCTCGGCGACATGGTACCGGTCATGACCGGGGTCACGATGTCGTTCAAGATGCGCGGCGAAGATCGCGTCGGACTCGTGTATGTCGGCGACGGCGCCACCAGCACCGGCGCATTTCACGAAGGCATCAACTTCGCCGCCGTGCAGAAGTGCCCGCTGGTAGTCGTCGTCGAGAACAACGGCTACGCGTACTCAACGCCAACGCACAAACAATCGGCCGCGAAGTTCTTCGTCGACAAGGCGATCGGTTACGGCGTGTTGGGATTACAGGCCGACGGCAACGACGTGCTGGCCACGTACGACGTGACCAAGATCGCCGTTGATCATGCGCGCGCAGGTCACGGCGTCGCCCTCGTCGAGTTGATCACATATCGTCGGAAGGGACACGCCGAGCACGACAACCAGTCGTACGTGCCCGCGGGCGAGATCGAGCAGTGGGCTGAGGCGAACGATCCCATCGACCGCTACGTGCAGGTGTTGCGTTCGGAACATGGCGCCACCGACGACGAACTCGCGGCGATCGATGCGCGGATCGTGCGCGAGATCGATGAGGCCACGGATCTCGCTGAATTGTCGGGCACACCCGATGCACGCGAAGCGCTGCTGGGCATCTACGCCGAGCCACCCGCCGAGCAGCCCTTGTGGTTTCGCCGTGATGCCGAGGCGGAATCGCGTGCCTACGGACAGGAACGTCCCGAAAGCTGGGGCACCTGGAACGCCGACGGGGCGAAGCACTCATGAGTGAGATCACCTATCTCGAGGCGATTCGCGAAGCGCTGTTCGAGGAGATGGATCGTGACCGCAATGTCTTCTGCATGGGCGAAGACATCGGCGCATTCGGCGGCGCGTTCAAAGTCACTGAAGGGCTGCTGGCGAAGTTCGGTGAACAGCGCGTCATCGACTCGCCCATCAGTGAGATCGCGCTCGTCGGGGCGGCGGCCGGAGCCGCGCACATGGGACTGCGACCCGTGGTCGAAATGCAGTTCATCGACTTCATCGCGAACGCGTACGACATGCTCACCAACTACGTTGCCACCGCACGCTATCGCGCGTTTTTGCCGTGTCCGATGGTGGTGCGTGGTCCCAGTGGTGGCTACGTGCGCGGCGGTCCGTTCCATTCGCAGAATCCGGAGGCTGGCTTTCTGCACACGCCGGGGCTCAAGATCGTGTATCCGTCCACGGCGACGGACGCGAAGGGGTTGATGAAGGCCGCCATCCGCGACGACGACTGCGTGCTCTTCTTCGAGCACAAGTATCTGTATCGTCGCGTGAAAGACGTTATGCCCGCGGGCGACCATGTAGTGCCGATCGGCAAGGCGCGCGTGGCCCGCGAAGGCAGTGATGTGTCGATCGTGACCTACGCCTCGACCGTGTGGAAGGCCCTCGAAGCGGCTGATCTGCTGGCGGCCGAAGGCATTTCCGTGGAAGTCATCGACCTCCGCTCGCTCGCGCCGATGGACGACGAGGCGATCTTTCGCACGGTGAAGAAGACCAATCGGCTCCTGATCGTGCATGAAGACACGCGCACCGGTGGGATGGCTGGCGAGATTACCGCGCGCGTGAACGAAACCTGCTTCGAGTGGCTCGACGCTCCCGTGTTGCGCGTAACGGCCGCGGATATCCCGCTTCCGTACGCTCCGGCCCTCGAAGATTACGTGTTGCCGCAAACCGCCGATATCGTTCGAGCGGTCCGGCGCCTGACGGCGTATTGATGACGACGACTGCAGCTCGTGATGCACAGACGCCCCTCCCCGAAGACCGCGTTGGTCGAAATATCGGGGTGGGATGTTTTACGTTCTTTATCGGTGGTGTGAGCGGCGCGATGGTCGGCGTCGGCATCGGGAAGTTGCTGGGCTTTTTCGCGCGCTGTACCCCCATGGCGGGGTTGCCGGCGTGTGAGTGGTGGGTGTACGCAGGGTATGGTGGTGCCTTCGGCGCGATAACGCTGCCGATTCTCGCCTTGTGGCGTTTGCGTCGCGCGGACCGCGCGGCCGACGCTGCTTCTTCAGATCGAGGATGATCGAGTGGCTCGTGTAGATGTCATCATGCCGCAGATGGGCGAGTCCATCGCGGAAGGAACCGTTTCGCGGTGGCTCAAGAAGGTCGGCGACAACGTCAAGCGCGACGAACCGCTCTTCGAGATTTCCACCGATAAAGTCGATGCCGAGATTCCCTCGCCGTCGGCCGGTGTCCTGATGGAGATTCTCGTCGGTGAAGGGCAGACGGTCGCTATTCAGACCGTCGTGGCGCGCCTCGAGACCGACGCCGCCGCTGCGGCCCTCCCGGCCGCCGCGCCGAGCGCACCTGCGACGTCAGCACCCGCCGCGGCGCCCGCTGCGGCCTCCGTCGTAGCGCCGACCGCGCCGGTTGCGGCCTCGGCGGCGCCGACCGCGTCATCAGCCCCCGCCGGTTCGTTCGAAGAACGCGTGCGGACCAAGTCGTCGCCGCTCGTGCGCAAGATGGCCGCCGAACATGGCGTGGAGATCGCCGGCATGAGCGGCAGTGGCATCGCCGGTCGCGTCACGCGGAAGGACCTCGACGCGTTTCTCGCGGCGAAGCCTGCCGCGACCGCAGTACCAGTTGCCGGCGCGTCCATGCACGTGCCCGCTGGTGTCGAACACCGCGGACCGCTGCCCACGCCCTGGGCTGGTGATATCGTCGAGCCGATGTCGAAGATCCGGAAGCTGACCTCCGATCACATGGCGCTCGCGATCAAGGTGGCCACGCACGTCACCTCGTTCTTCGAGATCGATCTCACCCGCGTGGCGCGCATCCGCGCCGGCATGCGCAAGGAGTTCGAAGCGCAGACGGGTCAGAAGCTCACGTACCTGCCGTTCATCCTGCAGGCGGTGTGCACGCAGCTCAAGCGTCACCCCACGCTCAACGCGGCGGTCGCCGGCAACGACGTCATTCTCCGCAAGCAGATCAACCTCGGCATCGCCGTGGCGCTCGATCCAACCGGTCTCATCGTTCCCGTGCTCAAGCACGCCGATGAACTCTCGCTCACGGGCCTGACGCGCGGTACCAACGACCTCGCGGCACGTGCCCGAAGCAAGAAGCTCAGCCCGACCGATGTCCAGGATTCGACGTTCACGATTACGAACCCCGGCGTCTTCGGTTCGCTTTTCGGCACCCCGATCATTCCGGTGGGTACAACCGCTATCCTCGGCCTTGGCGCTATCGAGAAGCGCGCCAAGGTGATTACCGGTCCGGATGGCGAGGACACGCTCGCGATTCGTACGTGTGCGTATTTCTCGCTGTCGTTCGATCATCGCGTCATTGACGGCGCCGATGCGGATCGGTTCATGGCCGATCTCAAGAAGACGCTCGAGTCGGTCCCCGAAACCGGGTTCTGATTCCGATATGGCACGCGTGCTGGCCATGCAGGAGCGCGTTGTCGCTCAGGCGGAGCGAGAGGCCTATTTGGCTACCCTCGCCATCCGCCGGGCGCGCGCCGCTGCCGTGCCGGCACATTTTTGGGTCTTTGAACACGCCACCGAATCCGGACGTTTTGTCGAGTTCACGGAGGCCGCGAGTGATGACGCCATCGCCGCGGCCCATGAACTCGACCAGACGCCGGGGCTGTGGCGCGAAGTACAGGGAGGCTGATATGCCCGCGCGACGCATCACGGTTGATGGACGCGAATGGCAGGTGTACCCCTCCGGATTCCTCACGCAGTACGTCGGTGACGAGTTCGGATTGATTTTTGTGGCCGGCACGGGTGACGACCGCGATGTGCGGGTCACGCGCTACTCGCCAGTCGGAACGCGCGCGCGGGAGCAATCGCTCGCCGAGCTCGAGAACGCGCAGCTCGTCGACCTCTTTCGCACGTCGCAGCCGGGCGCGCGCTCTCCAGAGGCAGGCTACCGCACGTGACCGGCACGCCGGGCACATCGGGCCCGGAGACGATTTCGGGACGCGGCGAGTCCGCGCAGTTCGTCGATCTGCAAGTACACTCCACCGCCTCGGACGGAGCGCTGTCGCCGGCGAAGGTCGTCGAAGCGGCGCGCGATGCGAAGCTCTACGCCATCGCCCTCACCGATCATGACACCGTCGACGGGCTGCCGGAGGCGATCGTGGCCGGCGCTGAGTTCGGCGTGCGGATCATCGCCGGTGTCGAACTCAGTTCGCATTTCGACGATGATGAGTTGCACCTGCTCGGCCTTCATCTCTCCAATCAGGACGCCATGCGGTCGGCGCTGCTTGAGTTGCAGGCCGGTCGGGTCGAGCGCGCGGTCAAGATCGTCGAGGTCCTGAATAAGCATAGCATTCCGGTCACGATGGACTCGGTGCTCGCCGAAGCCGACAAGGGAGCGGTCGGTCGTCCGCATATCGCGCGCGCCATGGTCGCCGGCGGATGGGTGCGCGACTTCCGCGACGCGTTCGATCGCTGGATCGGCTTCGGTCGTCCTGCCTACATGGCCAAAGATCGCTTCGATGTCGCCGACGCGATCGCACTGGTGCATGAAGCGGGCGGCCTCTCGGTGTGGGCACATCCCGGAGACTCAGCAACGCCGACGCGTATTCAGCGACTCGCCGATATGGGACTCGATGCGGTCGAGGTGTTGCACCCCAGTCATCCGCCGTCGTTGTCTCAGCGTCTCTTCGACAACACCGAGAAGGCGGGGCTGTTGCCGAGCGGCGGTTCCGATTGGCACGGTACGCATGATGGACCGCGCCGGCTTGGCGGACAGCTGGTGCCGAAGATCTGGCTTAGCTGGCAGGAGTCACGCGTCGCGGAGCGCGCCGCCGAACGCGCAACGGGACCTACCGCCACCGGGACCATCTGATGGCGAATCGCGTCGCGCTCGTGACCGGCGGCGCGCGGCGCGTGGGCGCCGAGATCGTGCGCAGTTTTGCAGTGCGCGGCTACGATGTGCTGCTGCACCACGGGAACTCGCCCGACGCCGCCAACGCGCTCGCGGCGGAGTTGCGAAGTAGTCACGAAGTGCGCATCGAGATCGTGCAGGAAGATCTCGCCGATGTCCACGCACCGCCGCGCATCATCGATGCCGCCATGCGTGCGTTCGGTGCGCTCGATGTCGTCGTGAGTTCGGCCTCGGTCATGATGAAGCACCCGTTCGATGCGGTCACGCCGGACGAGTGGGAGCAAACGTCGGCGATCAACCTGCGAGCGCCATTCTTTCTCATGCAGGCGGCGGCTCGGGTCATGCGCGATGGCGGGGTGATCGTGCAGCTCTCCGATCATCTCGCGTTCGAAACCATCTTTCCGCATTTGATTCCTCATCAGGTTACCAAGGCCGCGCTGACGCAACTCGTGCGCACGACCGCCTCGGCGTTCGCACCGCGCGTGCGCGTCAACGCCGTGGCGCCGGGGCTGGTGCTTCCGCCGGACGACCTCTCGGACGAGACCATCGAACGTTTTCTGCGTGATGTGCCTTTGGGGCGCAGCGGCACCCCACACGACGTCGCGCAGGCGATCCACTTCCTCGTCGATGCGCCCTATGTCACCGGCATTGTGTTGCCGGTCGACGGTGGCCGTCATCTGCGCCGCTGAGTCCGCGTGATAAACACCGGGGTGCCCGCCGCGCCGCTGACCTACGGACGCATCGTGATCATGGGCGGTGGGTGTTACGGTAGTTGGTACGCCCAGCAGCTTGCACGCGCCGTCCAGCGTGGGGCGCTGCAAGCCCGCGAAGTCGTGGTCGTCGATCGCGACCCCGAGTGCCGGGTGGCCGGCGCGCAGCGCGCCGGCAGCTTTGACGGATTGCCACTCACGGTCGTTTACAGCGACTGGGATGTGTACGTCGCGGAGTGGCTGGGGCAGGGCCTTGAGGCGCTCGCCAGCGACATGATGGTGCCCTCACCGCTCATGCCCCACGTGTGTCTCGACTGGCTGCTTGCGCGCGCGCGGGCGCGGTGGCCGGAGCGGAGCATTCGGGTGAACGCACTCGAGCAGGTGCCCCCGACGCCCTGGGAGCGGGCGTCACCCGACGGGCGACACTACGTGAGCTTCGCCACGTGGATGTGCCCGGTGAATTGCATCGAGCCGGCGCGCTGTCCCCACACCCGTGGTGTCCGGGACTGGAGCATGCCCCCCATGATGCAGCGATACGTCGAGGACAACCCCTCGCTCCGCGGTCCCGTTATCTTTCACTGCATTCACCGCACGTACGGCGTCGGCATGATCGACGCCGCCACGATCGCGGACGCTGATCGGCAACTCGCCGCATGGGGCGCCTCCGGCCCCTGTGCTGTGCTCGTCGGAACGGTCTCGCACTGTCACGGCGCACTGGGTGTGTTGGCGATCGATTGAGTTCTCTTTCTCTTCTCGACGACATGTCCGACTCACGTCCCGAAAACATCGTCATCATCGGCTCCGGTCCTGCTGCGTGGACGGCCGCGATCTATGCGGCGCGCGCCAACCTGAATCCGATCGTCTTCGAAGGTGAACCGGTCGGTACCGAACTCCCCGGTGGTCAGCTCATGCTCACCACCGACATCGAGAACTTTCCTGGCTTTCCCGAGGCCATCAGCGGTCCCGATCTCATGGATCGTATGCGGGCGCAAGCCGTGCACCATGGCGCGCGCGTCGTCTCGGAGCTGGTGAAGCAGGTGCATCTGGCATCGAAGCCATTCGGCATTGTCCCGAATTACTCGGCGCCGATCACGGCGCACACGGTCGTCGTCGCGACCGGTGCGGCGGCGAAGTGGATCGGACTCGACAACGAGCTACGACTGGCCGTTTCCGGCGGCGGTGTCTCCGCCTGCGCGGTCTGCGATGGCGCCATGCCGTTCTACCGCCACAAGCGGCTTGCCGTCGTCGGCGGCGGGGACACGGCCATGGAAGAGGCCATGTATCTCACCAAGTTCGCCAGCGAAGTGGTCGTGATTCATCGTCGCGACAGCTTTCGCGCGTCCAAGGTCATGGCCAATCGCGTGCTTGATCATCCCAAAGTGCGCGTACTCTGGAACACGGCGGTGACCGACGTGCTCGGCGATGAATTCATCACGGGCCTGCAACTCACCGATACCGTCACCGGCGCGCTGAGCGATATCGAAGTTGGCGGCCTGTTCGTCGCTATCGGGCACACCCCGAACACGAAGTTCCTGCAGGGACAGCTCGACACCTCGGAACACGGCTACATCAAGGTGTCGTCATGGCGTACGGAAACGAACGTGCCCGGCGTGTTCGCCGCCGGCGATGTCATCGACGATTACTACCGACAGGCCATCACCTCGGCCGGTTCCGGATGTATGGCGGCGCTCGAAGCCGAGCGTTGGCTCGCGCATCACGGCATCGGTGAGTCGCCACTTTTGGACACGGAGTAACCAGTGGCGACGCGGTCAGAGCAACAAGTTCGATGAGCGCGCTGACGCTGCAGCAGCTTACCGTCGGCCCGCTGCAGGAGAACTGCTGGCTGCTCGCGGATTCCGCGAGCGGCAAGGCCGTGCTCGTCGATCCAGGCGACGAGTCCGCTGAGTTGCTCGCCGCGGTCGACGCCAGCGGCTGCACACTCGAGGCGATCTGGCTCACGCACGCCCACTTCGATCACGTCGGCGGAGTCGCTGGGATCATCGCCCAGCGGCCCGTTCCGATTTGGGTCCATCCGGCCGATGCGTTTTTCTACGCGAACGCGGCCAGCAACGCGGCGAGGTGGGGCGTCGCGATCGACAACCCGCCGCCGGCCGACCACGATCTCGCCGAAGGCGATCGCGTGCGACTCGGTGACTATCAGTTCGACGTCTGGCATTTGCCCGGGCACGCGCCCGGGCATGTCGCGTTCATCGGTCACGGTCTATGTTTTTCCGGCGATGTTCTTTTCGCCGGTTCAATTGGCCGGACCGATCTGCCGTTGTGCGACCCCACGGCGATGCACCAGTCACTGATGAGAATGGCGACACTCAGCGTCGAGACTCGGGTATTTCCGGGTCACGGTGTTGATACAACGATCGGGCGCGAGTTGGCGTCCAATCCCTTCCTGCGCGGTGCCGCCCGGCCTCTCGGCGCCTGAGCACGCATTCTTCTTCCGGTTCTCGCATGTCGCTGTCTCCCCGATTGAGTCCGCTCGCCGCGGCCTTCTTGAGTGCCGCTGTGTTGACCGCGTGCTCGAGCATCACCGACAACACCACGACGCTCGGCAACTACGGCGCGGTCACGATCACGGGGAAGAACGCCCCCGCGGGTCGCGCGACGGCGACGATCAACGCGGTGTTTTTTCAGGGGCTCTCAGCGACGGCGCCCAACAGTGCGCTGCAGCAAGGTGATCAGTGCGCCTATGCCCTAATAGACAGCACGACGGGCGGAGCGACCGGTTCGCTCAAGGTCGGCGAGAGTCTCGCCCTCACCTTTGCCGGCAACAGCGTCGCGATGCCGTTCGCGACGGCCCTCTCACGCTACGAGCCCGCCACCGGCACGGCACTGACCTACGCAGCTGGAGATGCGGCCACGCTCAACGTGCCCGGGTTGGCCGGGACGTTCCCGGCGGCGTCGATTTCCGTGAAGCTGGCCGAACCGATCGTCCCGGGTCCGCTCGTCGTTCCCGCCACGGGTTCGCCCCTCGATGTCACCTGGAACGCGACCAACGATCCATCCGCCGCGATCATCCTGTCGGTGCGTTACGGTGCTACGGCCACCGCAACGATCCAGAACGAGCAGATCTACTGTGCCCTCAAGGACGATGGCGCGTTTCAGGTGCCTGCGTCCGGTCTTGGTGCGTTTCTCGCCTCTCCCCGTGCATTGCGCTCGGCGACGCTGCTCCGCTGGCGTACGCAGGAAGTGCGACCCGACTCCACCAGCCTGCTGCACATCGTCTCGACCGTCGACACGATTGTTCGCTTCCCCTGATCGCTTTCCCGCGGTGAACCCGGTGGCCACTCGCATCGAGAAGGACCCGCTTGGCGAATTGCCGGTGCCGACGGAGGCCCTGTACGGCGTTCAGACGATGCGTGCCGTCCTGAATTTTCCCATTAGTGGGCTGCGACCGCTCGAACCCTTTGTGATCGCGCAGGTGTGGATAAAGAAGGCCGCCGCGATGACGCATCGGGACACCGGTCGCCTTGATGCCCGGCGAGCTGACGCAATTATCGCGGCCGCCGATGAAGTGCTTGCGGGCGAGCACCGCGACCAGTTCATCGTGGATCCGTATCAGGCCGGCGCCGGCACGTCGCACAACATGAACGTGAACGAAGTGCTCGCAAATCGCGCCAATGAGTTGCTCGGTGGCGCGCGCGGCACATACACGCCGGTGCATCCGAATGACCATGTGAACATGGCGCAGAGCACCAACGACACGATCCCCACCAACATCCGGTTGGCCGTGTTGCGACAGCTGCCGGCGCTGTTGGCGTCCCTCGATGCGTTGCATGCGGCGATGGCGAACAAGGGAGTTGAATTCGACGGAATCGTGAAGGCCGGGCGAACGCATCTGCAGGACGCCATGCCCATTCGGCTCGGACAAGAGTTCACCGCCTATGCTGGGACTCTGGCACGCTGCCGTAAGCGCGTGGTAGAAGCCGCCGACTACCTGAACGACTTGGGTATCGGTGGTTCTGCGGTGGGCACCGGCGTCACCGTCGAGCCGGAGTATCCCGCACGCATGAACACGCATCTGCGGGCGATCACCGGTATACGCAGCCTCCGCATCGGCTCCGATCGTATTCAGCTCATGCAGAGCATGGGCGATGCGGCTGCGTTCTCGGCATCGCTGCGAGTGCTCGCGGTGGACCTCTCAAAGATTGCGAGCGACTTGCGCCTCATGGTATCGGGCCCGCGCACGGGGCTCGACGAAATCGCGCTGCCGGCAGTACAACCCGGCTCATCCATCATGCCAGGCAAGATCAACCCATCGATCCCCGAGATGGTGAATCAGGTCTGCTTTCAGGTGATCGGATGCGACACCACGGTGACGATCGCGGCCGAACACGGACAGCTCGAGCTCAACGTCATGATGCCGGTCATCGCGCATAACGTGCTGCTCTCTATGCAGATTCTCACCAGCGCCATCAGCGTGTTCAGCTCGCGCTGTGTCGAGGGTATCATCGCCCACGCCGACATGTGCGAGTATTGGGTCGAGCGATCGGCGGCGCTCGCTACCGCCCTGATGCCGCAGATCGGTTACGCGGCCGCGGCGGATATCTCGAAGCGTTCGGTCAAGGAAGGCACCTTGATTCGCGAGCTGGTCGCCAAAGAGGCAATCCTGCCGCCTGACGAGCTCGAAGCCGTCCTCGATCTCCGGAAGATGACCGAGATCGGGGTACCCTCCGGCAAACATGGGTCCGTCGCCGCCGGCTAAGAGGGGGGCGCCCGCGGCGCCCGCGGCTTTTCGGCGGCAGAACTTGTCCACGCGACCCGGGACCCGTAGACTCGACTTATGCGCATTACGACCTGGGCGGAATACGGACTCATTTGTGCCTTGCATCTCGCGCGCCGCGCGGGAACGGGCCCGGTGACGGGACGCGACGTAGCAGCTCGTGAGCGTTTGCCGGGCGACTACGTTGAGCAGATCCTCCTGCGAATGCGTCGAGCCGGCATCGTCAACAGCACCCGGGGAGCCCGCGGCGGGTACTCGCTGGCCCGTACGCCCGACGCGATCTCCGTCCGTGATGTGATTCAGGCCTCCGAGCTGACCACGTTCGACCTGCATTGCGTCAGTCATCCCGTCGACGCCGACCGCTGCGCCGCGGCGGAGAATTGCAGCATCCGCCCTGTCTGGATGCTTCTGCAGCAGCGTATCGACGAGGTGCTCGAAGGCGTGAAGCTCAGCGATCTCCTGACCGACGAAGCATCGGTCCGGGACCGCGTGGGATTGCCGCCGTACGAGTCGCTTCCGGTCATACCGGGCGCGTTGCCCATTCTGCAGGGCTGAAGGCATCGATGGGGCTTTGGGCGGAGTGGCGCGCACAGCGCGAGCGGAGCCGTCGGGCGTCCACGTACCTCAGCCAGTTGCTGCGTTCGCCCGAGCACGCCGATATCACATGGCTTTCATCGCATGGCGTACCAGAAGCGGTTGCCGTGCGCGAGCTCACGTTCGCCAAACGGGCGATCGGCCTGGTCGTCGCTGAGCGCGACGCCCTCGACGACCGGACGGCTTCCGATGTGGCCCACCAGTTGGCTCCGGTGATCAGCCGGGAAGCCCGGGCAACTGTGGACCTTGGTCGTGAGTGGGGCGAGCGCTGGCGGGCCTATACCGCCGCCTTGGCGGTGCGCGGCAACGTGGATTCGCCGGCCACACGGCTCGCGCGGGTCCTGTTGGGCGGAGCTGGCATTCACGAGCCGTCCGCGGCGCAATTGGCCCGCGCGACGCAGTTCGTGCATGAAACCCGGAGCGCCGCCAACGTCGCGCTCCGTGACGTGTTCGGCGTCGCCTCGCTCCCCGATGACATCCGACCCTCCGCGCTACGCGGCTGATGTGAGCGGGATGGTGGAGCCGGTACAAAGTCGACGGACGCAAAAAAGGGGAAAGAGGGCTCACGCCACCTTTCCCCTCTTTCGTCTACTTATCGAGTGCCGAAGGCCGGACTCGAACCGGCACATCCTTGCGGATACTGCGACCTGAACGCAGCGCGTCTACCAATTCCACCACTCCGGCAGCTCCTGAAATCGTCCACGAGACCAGCGTTTCGTACACGATCACAGCAGGGCCGTAAAGAATAGATCGAAGATGCCCCGGAAGTCAACGCCATGGCGCACTCTTGGGACGTGTCGGGGTATTACGTTTCATTTCAGTATGGCAAACACGGACACCGACGAACCCACTGAACTGATCGCGCGGAACAAGCGTGCGCGACACGACTACGAAATCTTGGATACCTGGGAGTGCGGCGTCGTGCTCACCGGCACGGAGGTCAAGGCGCTCCGTGAGGGGCGGGCGAATCTGACCGATGCCTTCGGGGTGATCAAGGACAACGAGGTGTTCCTGCTCAACCTGCATATCGGGTCGTACGGGCAGGGCAACGTGTTCAACCACGAACCCACGCGGACACGCAAGTTGCTGATGCACCGCCGCGAGATCCGTCGACTCATCGGCGCCGTCGAGCGGCAGGGACTCACCCTCGTGCCACTCGATCTGTACTTCAAGAGCGGTCGCGTGAAGGCGCGGCTCGCGCTCGTGCGAGGCAAGCAGCAGCACGACAAGCGCGAGGATCTCAAGAAGCGCGACGCCGAGCGCGAGATCGCGCGTGCGCTCAATAGGCGTTGAGCACCTGAGCGGATGATGCTGCTCAGCGCGCTCGCGCTCACACTGCAGCTGTCGGCGGTCGCACCGCCACTGCCGCCATTGCCGCCGCTCGTCGTTCGCGCGGGCGATCGGCTCCAGTCCGTGCCCACGCTCCGACATCCGGATGGTGGCATTGCCGTTCGCGCTGACGCGCTGGCCCAGGCGCTCGGTGGGCAGCTCGTCACGCAATCGACCGGTAGCGCGCGTTTTCGCCTCGAAGTCGGCACCACCGGCATGGATCTCGAAGCGGGAAACGCGCTCGTCGTGGTCGCCAGTGATACGATCCCCTTGCGCGCAGGCGTTTTCCGCCGCGGCGGACAGCTGTACGTACCGCTCGCCCTGGCCACGGAGCTGCTGCCACGACTTGGTGCCGGCGTGCTGTTCGATCCCGAGAAAGCCGAGCTGCGTCGATTCTCCACGGTCACGACCGCTCGCCGCGCTCCGACCGCTCGTCCGCGGGCCGAGACACCTCGTTCGTCCGCGCCGTCGGCGCCCGCCGACAATGTGCGGAGTGCGCCCGCCCGCCGCAGCGCGTCGCTCCGCCAACGGGTTGTCGTCGTCGATGCCGGACATGGCGGTCCCGACAACGGCATGTCCGGTCCGATCGGCGTCCCGAAGAAGGTCTACGAGAAGAACATCACGCTCGCGGTCGCGAAGGAGCTGCGCACCGCCCTCGAACAGCGCCAGATCCAGGTCGTGATGACGCGCACCACCGACACACTCATCGCGTTGGGCGATCGCGGACGCATCGCGAATCATGCCAAGGCGGATCTCTTCCTGTCGGTGCATGTGAACGCGGCCAATCCCCGCTGGACGAATCCCGGTGGAGCGCGCGGCTTCGAAACCTATTTTCTCGCCGAAGCGAAAACCGAAGACGAGCGTCGTGTCGCGGCCATGGAAAACGAGGCGATCCGCTTCGAAACCGATGCCGACGTCACGCGCGACGATCCGCTGGGGTTCATCATGCGCGACATGGCGCAAAATGAACATCTGCGCGAGTCGGGGCGGCTTGCCGAGCTTCTGCAGGCGGGTATGAAGCAGGTGCACCCCGGACCGAGTCGCGGCGTCAAGCAAGCGGGATTTCGCGTGCTCGTGACCGCGTTCATGCCGGCGGTCCTGGTGGAGATCGGGTTCGGCACCAACAAGCTCGAAGCGCAATACATGACCGACACCGAGCGCCAGCGCGAGCTCGCGTCGACGCTCGCTGATGCGGTCGTTCGCTATCTCGACCAGTATGAGCGGAAGGTCGGAGGCGGGGGCTGATGCGTGCGGCGCAGCGTCTGACGCTGGTGCTCGCGTCGTGGCTCGTGGGTTCGGGATGTGTGTACTACAACGGCATCTACAACGCCCAAGCGGAGGCCCGCTTGGCCGACGCCAAGCTACGCCGCGACGATGACGGCGAGGCGACGACGCGCTTCCAGCGTTCTGCGGCCATCGCGGAAACGGTGTTGGTGCGGCATCCGAAATCGAAGTGGCGCAACCGTGCACTCTACATCGCGGCGCGGAGCGGCGCGATGGCGGCGCAGTGCGAACGCGCCGTGCCGCGTTTGCAGCAATTGCTGGCCGGCACCACGCTGACGGCCGAGGAGCGTGATCGGTCCCGCTTGGCCCTCGCCGCCTGCGAGGTGCGTGGCGGCCGGAGCACCGATGCGCGCCCGCGGCTCGATTCGATGTTTCAGTCTAGCGATCGCGAGTTGGCGCGGCAGTCCCGTATCTGGGCGGCGCGCGCGGCGCTCAGCATGGGGGATCGCGACGCGGTCCCGGCCTATCTGGGCAATCTCGACGCCGGCGTCCTGCAGTGGGAGCTCATCAGCGCGTCGGTGTCGGCGCGTGAGTATGCGCGGGTGGAGTCGCTCCTGGTGCAGCGCGCCCGGCTCGGCGACTACCGCGAGGACGTCAGCCGTGCCCTCCGTGATCTGCTGTCCGACGGCCGCGTGGACGGGGCCGAGCGCGTGGTGGCGCAGTACGATGCGGCGCGCGTGCGCGATGACAGCCGCGCCCGGATGCATTATGCGTTGGGTGACATGCACGCGCGCGCTGGTCGTGATTCGCTGGCGCGCCGACACCTTTATGCGGCGCGCACGCTGTCGCAGCGCGACACAGTCACCGCGCACGACGCGAACGCGCGTTTGGCCTTGCTTGACCTTATGCGCGTCGCGTCGGTACGAGAGCTCGATACGCTGATCGCGCGACAGGATAGCGTCGTGTGGCGCACCAGCTATGCCCGTCAGGTTGCCGAACGCGTGCTGCTCTTCCGCCTGCTCGCGGCGAGAGGCGACGCCGAGAGCGCGTCGCTGTATCTCGCGGCGGAAATCGCGAGGGACTCCCTGCGTGCACCGAACCTCGCCCGGGCGCTGTTCCTGCGCGTGGCCCGTGAGGCGGGGGCTTCGCCGCTCGTGCCCAGCGCTTGGTACGCCGCTGCGCTCCTCGAGCCGGACAGTGCGGCGTCGTGGCAGCGTCGCGTGCTCGCCGACTTCAGGAATTCCGCGGTGGCGGCGCGGCTGCGCGGCGACGATCCCTCCACGCAGCCGGACTTTGTCAGTGCGCCCGAGCTGTTGAGATTGCACTGGACCGATGCGCTCCGCATCTGGTCTGACAGCGTACGCAAGCTGCGTCTTCCTCCCAAGCCCGCCGGCTCTCGGTGACCGCGTGATAGCAACAGCAGGTGAACAGCAGACCTGGACGGTGGCCGGGTTGGCCTTTCGGAACCCCGTTGTCCTCGCCGCCGGCACGGCCGGTTTCGGGAAAGAGGTCGATGACGTTCTCGACCTCGCGGCCATCGGCGGGATCGCCACCAAAGCCGTGAGCGTAGCCCCTCGGCATGGCGCGCCGCCGCTGCGCGTGAGTGAGTTCGCTGGCGGCATGATCAACGCCATCGGCCTCGCCAACCCCGGGCTTGACGCCGTCCGCGCCGACTATCTGCCGTGGCTACGCCAGGCCTATCCCGGTACCCGCGTCATCGTGAACGTCGTGGGGAACAGCGTCGAAGACTTCGAAACGGTCGTCGGTGGACTGGACGATCTGCCCGGCGTCGATGCGTTCGAACTCAATGTCAGCTGCCCGAACGTCAAGGCGGGCGGCATGGAGTTCGGCGCCGACTCTGTCGCGTTGGGGGCGCTGGTGCGCGCTGTCCGCGCTCGCACGTCCCGCCCCCTGTTCGTGAAGCTGTCTCCGACCCTCGGGGCCGGGGTCGTGGACGCAGCCCGCGTGTCGGTCGAGAACGGCGCCACCGGCCTGACGCTGGTGAACACCATGCCGGGGCTCGTAATCGATGCCTCGCACCGCAAGCCCAAAATCGGCTTCGGCACCGGCGGCGTAAGCGGTCCAGCGCTGCTCCCCATGGGATTGCTGGCCACGTGGCGAGTGCGGCAGGCACTGCCTGACGCGCCCATTATTGGTCTTGGTGGCGTCAGCACCGGCAACGACGCGGCGCAGTACCTCCTCGCCGGCGCGTCGCTGGTGGGTGTCGGGACGGCGGCGCTGCGCGATCCGCGCGCACCAGAGCGCATTGCCCGGGAACTCTCCGCCTGGGCGCAGCGGGAAGAGATTCGCGACCTCCGATCGATCATCGGCACACTGGAGTGGCCCACGTGACGTTTGTGTCTTCGTCGACCGTCGAGGCGACGGTCCAGCCCGCCGTGACCCCCATTGTCGCTCTCGACGTCCCCGACCGTCTCGCGGCCCAGGCGATCGTCGCCCGACTCGGCGGCTCCTGCGGCTTCTACAAGGTCGGGCTGGAGCTGTTTGCCGCCGAAGGCCCCGAGATCGTGAGTTGGCTGCGCGACGCGGGGAAGTCGGTGTTCGTGGATTTGAAGCTGCACGACATTCCGAACACCGTGCGTGGCGCCGCTCGCAGTGTCGCTCGCCACGGCGCGTCGCTGCTCACGGTGCATGCCTCCGGTGGCTCGGCCATGATCCGCGCGGCCGTTGAGGGGGCCGAGGAGGGCGCGGCGACCGCTGCGTCCGGCGGATGCGGCATTCTCGGGGTCACGATCCTCACGAGCATGGACTCGGCGGGGATCGGCGAAGCCTGGGGTCGGGAACAGGTCGACGTGACGCGTGACGTAGTTCGCCTGGCCGGGCTGGTGGCGACGGGCGGTGGCGCCGGGATCGTCTGCTCTGGCCACGAGGCCGCCGCGGTGCGGTCCGCGTTCAGTGAGTCCCTCGGCCTCCTGATCCCCGGCATTCGTCTGCCGGGGAGCGACGCTCACGACCAGCGCCGCGTGATGACGCCGCGAGCTGCCGCGGATGCCGGCGCGCGTTGGCTGATCCTGGGTCGGGCGGTCACCGGGGCCGCCGACCCGGTGGAAGCGATGGAGCAGGTGGCTGCCTCACTTGCGGGAGCGGTGTAAGTCCACTAGGATGAGGGTCTTGCCTGTTTTCGGGCGAGATTCTAGGCCAATCCGCTGGCCACATTTGCTTCGCTCGTGCGCGGAATCGCTGTAACGCGATGCTTCATGAGCGATGGACGCATGGGGAGTCCAGCCGGCCAGAGAAATCTGGTGCGGGAGACTCCGTTGGCGCGTGAGCGCCAAGGTGACCCGTGAAAGTTCGGAGCAGCGTAAAGCCGATCTGTGAGCACTGCAAAGTCGTCAAGCGACAGGGCGTGACTCGCATCATCTGCAAGCGCAACCCCAAGCACAAGCAGCGTCAAGGCTGAGGGGAAGCGTAACACATGGCACGTATCGCTGGCGTCGATCTCCCTCGTGAGAAGAAGGTTGAGATCGGCCTGACCTACATCTTCGGCATCGGTCGCAAGACCGCCCAGAAGATCCTCGCTGCCGCGGGCGTTTCGCCCGATCAGCGTGTCCGCGATCTCAATGATGCGGACGTCAACAAGCTCCGTCAGGAAATCGAGCGCAACATTCGCGTCGAAGGTGCTTTGCGCACCGAGATCGCGATGAACATCAAGCGCCTGATGGACATCGGCTCGTACCGTGGCACGCGCCATCGCCGCGGGCTTCCCGTGCGCGGGCAGCGCACGCACACGAACGCGCGCACCAAGAAGGGGCCGCGCCGCGCTATCGCGGGCAAGAAGAAGGTGACCAAGTAAGCCATGGCTACCGCAAAGAAGACCAAGCGCGTCGTCGAGGCCGAAGGCATCGCCCACGTCAGCGCCACGTTCAACAACACGACCATCACGATCACCGATATGCATGGCAACACGGTGTCGTGGGGCTCCGCCGGCAAGGCGGGCTTCAAGGGGTCGAAGAAGTCCACGCCGTTCGCCGCCACAGTGGCGTCCGAGCAGTGCGCGCGAGAAGCGCTCACACTCGGCGTGCGCCGCGTGCATGTGCGCGTGCAGGGTCCGGGCAGTGGTCGTGAGTCCGCCATTCAGGCGCTCGCCGCGGCCGGCCTCCAGGTGAAGTCCATTCGCGACGTCACCCCGATTCCGCACAACGGCTGCCGTCCCCCCAAGCGTCGGAGGGTCTAAGACATGGCCCGTTATACTGGTCCCAGCTGCCGTCAGTGCCGTCGTGAGGGCGCCAAGCTCTTTCTGAAGGGCACCAAGTGCTTTACCGAGAAGTGTCCCGTCGAGCGTCGTCCCTACGCCCCGGGTCAGCACGGTCAGGCCACGGCGCGTCGCAAGAAAGCGTCCGAATTCTCCAAGCAGTTGCGCGAGAAGCAGAAGATCAAGCGCATCTACGGCATTAGCGAGAAGCAGTTCCGCAACACCTTCGATCGTGTGGCGTCGGCGCCGGGTATCGCTGGTCACAACCTGTTGGCGGCGCTCGAAACGCGCCTCGACAACGTTGTGTACCGCATGGGGTTCGCGCCCAGCCGCAAGGCCGCGCGTCAGCTCATCCGTCACCGTCACATCGAGGTGAAGGGTCGCCTGCTGGACATCCCGTCTTACCAGGTGCGTCCGGGCGAAGAAGTGCGCGTCAAGCAGTCGTCGCGTGAACTCGTGCTCGTGATGTCGGCCATGGAACAGGCCGCGCGTGGTGCCTCGCTCTCGTGGATCGCCGTCGACAAGGAGTCGTTCAGCGGTCGCGTGCTCGAGAAGCCGCAGCGTCAGTCGATTCCGTTGGCGGCGCAGGAACAGCTCGTCGTCGAACTGTACTCCAAGTAGCACGTGGTACTCAGCTGACAGAGCGCGCCGTTTGCGGCGCGTCTCCGTCGGCGGTCGGGGCCCGAACCCCTCTACGGGGCTACCGCGCGTTCGGGGCGGGGTAGCGCGTCATCGGCGAACAGCGCCGGTGTGACCACTTCAAATTTTTCGAACTACATGGCAACGATCGATCTCTCAGGGCTGGTTCGTCCGCAGCTTGTCGAAGCAACCAAGCGCGAGGACACGCCCAATCTGGCCGAATTCCGTCTGCAGCCGCTCGAGCGCGGCTTCGGACACACGTTAGGCAACGCGATGCGCCGACTGCTCCTGTCGTCGCTCCGTGGCTCAGCGGTGTGGGCGTTCCGTATCGACGGCGTGGTGCATGAGCACCAAACCATCGGCGGCGTCGTGGAAGACGTGCACCAGATCATCGGAAATCTCAAGACGCTCACGCTGGCGCTCCCTGATGATGTCGAGCAGACCGTGCTCCGCATCGCCAAGTCGGGCCCCGGCACCGTCACGGCCGCCGACATCCAGATCAGCGGTGGCGCCCGGGTCATCGACCCGACGCACCATCTCTTCACCATCACCGACGAGCGCGATTTCAACGTCGAACTCTACGTGAACAAGGGGCGCGGCTACATCGAGAGCGATCAGCATCCGCTCGATCGTGGCCTCCCCGTCGACCTCGTTCGTATCGACTCGATCTACAACCCGGTACGCCGCGCGAACTTCTCGGTTGCCGAGACCCGCGTTGGCCAGCGCACCGATTACGATCGCCTGACGCTGACCGTCGAGACCAACGGCACGATCACGCCGGAAGAGGCGGTGAGCTACGCCGCGGCACTCGCGCAGACGCACTTCCAGTACTTCGTGGAATTCGGCTCGCACTCCTCCGCGCCGCTGTCGGCCGGTGGTGGCGAAGGCCCCGGGAGCAACGGCATCAAGCTCCAGGCAACGCTGAAGACCCCGATCGACGATCTCGAGCTGAGCGTCCGCTCCGTGAACTCGCTCAAGAACTCGAACATCCGCAGCCTCGGCGACCTGGTGCGGCAGACGGAAAGCCAGATCCTTCAGGTCAAGAACTTCGGCAAGAAGTCGCTGCAGGAGATCGCGGATTTGCTGGAGCGTGAAGGCCTGAATTTCGGCATGCGTTACGAAGAGAATGGCGACGGTGTCCGCATCCTCGATTGGGGAACGGCGCCCAGCCGCGCCGCGGCCATCG